>JAGLNE010000099.1 GCA_023139655.1 Candidatus Parcubacteria bacterium | reverse complement strand
TAAACAACGCTATTATATCTTACATTTAATTACATAAATTTATCATAATTTATGTATTTTTATTGAAAATTTATCTGATTTAACTGTTTTATAACACTTTTTAGCTAATACTAGCATTCAAGCCTAAATTATAGGCTTTTTATATGTTTAAGTAACATTTATATGGTATAATATTGACATTAAAGAAAATTTCAGCTAAATTAATATTAATAAATAGAATAATTAAATATTCACGTAATATTAGTAAAAAATTATCAAATTACTTTTAAACATCCTAAAAGTATTTTGACATTTTCTAAAATTAATATAGTATATAGATATGTTACATTATCTAAAAAATGGCAAAGGTGAAATATTAAATATATTATTTAACAGTCCGGAAAAAAAGTTTTTTTTATCAGAAATTTCAAAAACATTAGGAAGAGCACCGGGAAACTATAAAAAATATATTGATGATTTTGTTAAAGAAGGAATTTTGCTTGAAGAAAGAAAAGGAAATATGCGTTTTTTTTGGTTAAATAAAAAATATTCCCTATATAATGAGATCAAATTAATTGTTTTAAAAACCGTTGGCGTTGCTTCGGATTTAAAAAAAATCATAGATAAAACCAGGGATATTAAATTATCTTTCATATTCGGCTCTTACGCGACAAACAAATTTAACAGCAATAGCGATATAGATCTGCTGATTGTTGGTAAATTTGATAAGGACAAATTCGTAAATGAGATAATTTTACTTGAAAATAAAATTAATAGAGATGTTAATTATCATATTTATTCTGAAGACGATATTATCAAAAAACTTAAAAATGATAATACGTTTATAAATAAAATTTTTATATCTTCTAAAATATTATTAAAGGGTAATCTTAATGAATATTACGAACCTGCAAAACATGGCTAAGTCCGGCCAACTAAGGCAAGAATCTTTTAAAAAACTGGATATTATTACCAGAATGAGCATTGTAAAAGGACGTATCGGGTCCGCGGAATTTTTGTTAAAAAACAATAACAACGACGAAGGAATAGACTGCTCTGCTTATTCAGAGCTATACCAATCTTATAGAATTATTTGCGAATGTTTATTGGGAATCCATGGATATAGGGTAAGCAACAGCCAAGGCCACCACGAGGCGGCCATAAATTCAATATGGCTTACTATGGATGACGAAAAAAATTTTGTAATTTATTCAAGAATGAAAAATATTTGCAAACGAAGAAACGACCTTGATTATGGCGCGGGTTTTAATATTTCTAATGATGAGCTGGCAACAATGTTGTCGGATGTTAAATTTGTATATAAAAAAGCTATAATATTAATTAATGATCATCAGGAATAGCCTCAAAATACTTATCAATAAAAAAAGCTGACCCTGTATAAGCGGTCAGCTGTTTTGTTTTGGCTTTGTTTAGCCAGGCTGTTCTTTATCTTCTCTTTTTGTAAAGAACTGTTAAAATAACAATTTTAGTTATTTCTCATTAATTTAAAATGTTCTATGGCGCGAGAATCACTAAATATCTCGCATTGCCGATGCTGCGCATTCTTACTTTTATACGCCGGGTCAATTAATTGAAGCTGCCCGCTGATCAGCACCGAAGCGCAGGCATGACGTACCTTTTTCCCATCACAATCAACACTTATGCTGGCATAATTAGCCTTTATGCCGGCATGACGAGCCATCACAATAAATAAAATGGCCATTTCCCCGCATACTCCCAGCTGCCGGGCAAAAGTTTCCTCTGAGTGCTGATAGGATGTTTTCTTCCCCTTCTTTATATTCGCCTGCTTTAGCTTGTCGTAATCAATGTTCTTTGTAAACCAATTAAAAAGCGCATTAATAATTCCTGTTTCGCCTTGTGCCTGTTTACAAATCTCATCGGTTTTCTGGGCAATCTGCGGTGTTATCTGAAAGGGTTGCGTGGGATCATCGGTTATTGTGTATATACGACCGGCCCGGAAAAAGCCCTCTCCCTTAATACTCTCAGTAGGCAAGATATTTTTTATTAACAGCTCAAGCTCGTCACCGATCATGTCTCCTGCCCACTTAGGCAGCTTATCTTTAGCAATCTTGCTGACTGCCCGGCTTGCGTCTACTGCGTATTTGCATCCGGCTTTTTCCATTCTACCCTGGACACGCCCTATGGCCTCAGCCGCTTCCGGCTTATCTTTCTTTATTCTACTTTTAACAAAATCCATTAAATACTTTGCCCCGAAAAGCAAAACAATTGCCCAACAAACGAAAATTATGACATTAGTCATTAAAGCCACCCCCTTTTTAGTATATTTTGTTAACGTGCGTAAATTTTACGGAACATTATATATTAGTAATAATTTTACTTTTTGTCAAATTTTTTTGTCAAATTTAAAACGGGAATCAAAATGTCTGATCCCCGTTTGTTTTTTCGCCAAATCTTTAATCCTTTGACTTAACGGATTTGTTTGGCTTTTTTTTAAAAAACGCCTTAAAATGTTCAATCTGCTCATTGCACCATTCACGTTTATAGCGGAACAGTGATGCCACAACAGCTATCGCCGCCAAAGCAATCAGAGCGCCGAACCCGGCTTTCTTTTTACTGGACATTTTATCATTCATTTCAAATCTCCTTTCTCTAATACGTTTGACAAATAGTCCCTTAGCTCAACCAAGCCCGATCCCACAGGCGGTGTTCTGCTTGTGCCGCTTGAAGTGTTGGTGTCGCTTCGTGACCCTTTGGACAACGATTTGACTTTTGCTTGTTGGTAGCTAAAATATTTCTTTACTATTTCTTTAGTAACCGGTTTGTGTGCTTCACCGGAAGAGCCGTTAAACCCCGGCCCCTCAAATGTTTCCAACTCGCTGTTAATATTAAACGAGTACCATACCATTGGTTTACCGGTTACCGGGTCAAAAAACACACTACTCTGATTAAGTCTGGTCGACGCATACTGAATCGGACCTTTGTCTTGCGCTTCCAAACTTCGCGCCACCGCTTTGGTAATTGGTTTTACTTCGGTCCCATAAGTAGGATGAAACTTACTGCCACATGGCGACTCTATATATTTGCCGCTAAAATCCTGGGCATAACATTTGCTGGCCTTCCCGCTAGCGTCAAAATACTGGTCCCCGCTGATATAAGCTATTCCGATGTTATAGCTAACAAACACCAGAAACAATATGGCAATACCGGAATAACGCTTCACGCGGTTGAATGAAAATATCAGCCAAATTCCTAAAAAAATTGGAATAAACGAAATCGCTGAGATGGTTTTAGCTACCCAGGGGATAACACCAACCGCGATCAGCCTATCTGCCAATTCAGGATAAAAATAAATAAAGGCAGAGATGGTGCCTACCCGGAAAAATCCAAGTACAAGAATAATTCCCAAACAAAGTCCTATAATAATAATTCCGGTTCGTCGATTCCTAAGAAAATCCTTATTTACGAAAGCTACAAAAACGATAACAGCGATTGCCCATACCGGCCATGGTATGATCCGGAACGGGGCTAAAACCGCTACGGTACTGAATTGTGCCAATACGATAAGAGCAAATATCGCTCCTAAAAATAGAATTAATTTCCAGTGATTCTTAAAAAAACCACTTCCCTTAGTCAATGTGCTTGTAATTTTATCTCTCATTTTTCACACTCCTTTTGTTGCGGTATTTATTTATCAATCAACATTAATTGTAAATCTGATTTTCTCATTATCCCAAAAATGAAGATAACAATAATGATCAGAAAAATATTTTGGAGAAATATCTTGATATACAAAAATAGCTCTGGTAACTTTATTCTTTCTTATTTTTACCATAAATCTATTTCTTGTTTTATCATAAACCAAGTTAAAATATTTTATACAATCATAGTCAGTATTATAATCATCCAAATCTTGTCTGCTAATTCTGGGTCTATCTCCCCGGGTATCAAACCACTTATCATAGTCATATTTACGCCCGGTAAATGTAACACCAACAATTACATAAGAACCTATAAACACAATCTTTTCTATGCTCATATCATAAAGATTGGTTGCCCATGTTTTATGTACTGTGACATCAAATGCATTGATCTTAGCATCCATGTACCAATTAATGTCAAAACGATCGTTCTCTATCCCTTGGACAATTTTGTCTTTTCCCGGTGAAGAAACATTTTCTGCGGTTTTAAGCTGCTTACTCGTCTGGTCGAGCACGGCGCCTTGACTAGCTTGAAGAATTTCTTGCCAAATTTCCTCCTGACTTTTTAGCTCAATATCACTAGCGTCGATATACAATTTTCCGGCATCAGGCAGATATTCAGCTATTGCCTTATCGATTCGATCAAGCAGTTCCTTGATAAATTTTTCGTCTATAACTTCAACCATGTCAATGTCGGTCTGAGCATCCCGTTGTAAATAAATAAGCTCCTCATTGCCATAAATCAAGCGGACGTTTATCTGATTAAGTTTCTCCAGGTAAGCTAGCTTTTTTTGCATTAATACGAGATTATGTCTTATCCGCGGATGTTCAATCGCTCGGGAATAGGCATCTATCTTGTTTCTGGTCTGCAAAGTAGAAACTTCCTTTTTTAAATCAATAATCTGATTTTTATATTTTGATTGCAAAGAAGTCACTTGTTCCTTTTTCTCAAATATCTTTTCCTGCAAATCCTCTAAATCGTTAATTTTTTTCTGGATTTTTTCTTTGCTAAGCCTTCCCTGGAAAATATCAACCTTATCTAAGCTGATAAATTTTTTCCCCTGATTTTGTATCTTTTCCCACGTTCCCTCCGGCAAAAAATTATATATAGCAAATCCGATTACCAGCCAACCCGCCAATACTACCCCTATCCATATCCATAACTTCTGTTTCTTTTCCATAATATACCTCCAATCACCTTTAAGGTAGTTTAAATTGCTTTCTATTCTATTGTCAATGAACCCTTAACTAACATTTTATCCTATAACGTTCGCTGTTTTTTGTCAAATTTTGTCAAATTAAGTAAAAAAATAGGCGATACCTGGTTATACGGTATCGCCTTAGCATACATTTTTTTAATAAACAAAATTATTGTTTATTTCTATACTCCTTATATCTTTTTTTTGTTTCACGGTATTCACTTACTTTTTTAAGTCTTAAATATGATTTCATTAATTTATCATAGACTTGATTACTTTCCTTATTATAAGCTAATACCAGCTCGTAATGATGTGTTGCTTTGTGGTATTCACGCAAAGTGTAATATGACTCAGCTATATTAAAATGAATTTGACCATCACTTGTATCAAGCTTAATGGCTTTTAGATAGTATTCTATTGCTTCTTGATGCCGGTTTTTTTTCGCCAAAGCAACGGCTATATTATTCGCGTTTAACACGTTTTTACTTCCACAAAGCCAGGCTTTATCAAAAGCCGCTTGAGCCGATTCGATTTTCCCAAGTTTTATTAAGGTATGGCAAATATTATTCTGCAATACACCGGAATTAGGCCTTAGCTTTTCGGCTTCCCTGAATTTTTTCAATGCTGCCTGATATTTTTTCGCCTTATAAAGCTGTATACCTTCGTTATTAAGAGAACGAAAATCGCCTTTTTTCTTGGAGCTCGGCTTGGTAGATTTAGCTTTGACTTTCGCTTGTTTCTTTTTTATGCGCGGCTTGCTTACTTGCGCCTTGGATATTCCCGGCAAACTAAATGATACCTGCGCGCCGCCGCCGCCGTAATAGTTTCCGTTTCTTAAATACTCAGGGTTGATATAGCTGAAAATAACATAATACAATTCTTCAAAAATTTTATATTTGCTCGTCTTCGCGTATAGCTTTGCTATGCTCCTATTCTGCCCTTTTTTAAACACTTGCAAGGGACGATATTTTATTCCTCGATCATCTTCAATAACTACATTTGTTAGCGAATCCTGTATTAAACCTCTACTACTTCCACAAGTATTCACTAAAACTTCAAGTACAACGCATTTATGAGGCACAAAAACGACATCAAGGATAGTTCTACGATAAGATGGATGCGTTTGTACAATTGTGTTCTCCGCCTTGTACCTGGCATGGCTTATCCGTTTATACCAATATTCCGCGAACGTACCCTTTTTCAGAAGCTCATAAAATCGCCTGGGAGCATCGCCCAAGTCAGCCCTAAAACCGCCAGTAACTTCACAAGGATGCTTGGATAACTTTAAACGTCCAAAAAACCTTTCTTCTTTGCCTACTAAATAGACGCTGTTGTCAAATCTGGATGGCACTATGTATGGCAAAATATACATTATTTTTCTTATTGAATGACCCCTAAGCCGTATATATTTAAGATTTTTGCCCCTAAGACCATATTTTTCTTTCACTCGATAGATATTATTTTTGTTGTCCATTATCTTATCTTCTTCAGTCTGAGCAGTTTTATTTCTGCTACTCATAAAATTTACGCCGATAATGGTATAAGGTTTAATAAAAGCGACCAGATAAATTTCACGCTGTAGATTTTTTGAATCATTACTTAATGACTCATAATTAACATGAAATGTTTTTCCTTTGATCTGTCTAAACCATGAAAAAGAAAATTGTCCTTTTTTAAGCAGTGACAAAAATTTACCCTCTGGTGTTCTGCGGCGGGCTTGCTCGGCTTTCTTTTTCTTTCTTTCCTGTCGTACTTTTTCCTTTTTTCTTTCTTCTACTTTTCTTTGCACTTGTTTTTTCTTTTTTATGACCTTCTCTTTCTTTTGCTCGCCCTTCATAATGTCGTTCCAGATTTTTTCGGTTGAACGTAACTTGATCCCGTGAGTACTAATTTCGAGCTTGTCGGCATACGGGTTATAAGTGCGAAGTACGCCATCGATTTCCGAGATCAGTCTGGCCACTTCATGTTTGTCCATAGCCTGCGTCATCTTGAGTTCACCCGCTATCAAACGTTTGTAGAAGAGTAATTCTTCCGAGCCCTTGATTATAGCCGACATATACTGCTCAAGTTTGCTGATTTGGGCTAATCTCTGTTGGATAACCGCCAGATTATTTTTTATCCGGTTATCGGACAAAGCTCCTTCGAAAGTTTGAATTTCGGACGTTCTTTTGGCGGCCACAATTTCGTCCTTATAACGATTTATCTCTACTCTAAAACCCAAACGGATCGTATCCAGGCTAGCTTTTTTACTGTTTAATTTATTATGCAGATCAGTAACTTTCTTCAGCTGCTGCCTAAGCTGGTTTTCCTCGGAATTAGCACGCCACGAAATTTTTTCTGCGTAAACAGACTGAGTAAACATAATCGACATTACCGCTAAAATTCCTATCCATATCCATAACTTCTGTTTCTTTTCCATTATATACCTCCAATCACTTTTAAAGTGGTTTAAGTTGCTTTCTATTCTATTGTCAATGAACCCTTAACTAACATTTTATCCTATAACATTCGCCACTTTTTGTCAATTTAAGTAAAAAAAATAGGCGATACCTGGTTGTAATGGTATCGCCTAGTTTATATTCTTTAAAATAAACAAATATATCGATTTTTCTCCTTTTTATCGATATAATTTATCTGTAATATACGCCGACTTTTTCCGGTTATAACTAAAATTGGCGCAACTATCACCTTTGTCTCCATTATCAAAGCATAGCATGCCACCATTACTAAACTTATCAGATGGCATATCATTAAAAATTGCAAATAATCTGATTTCTGAGCCTTTCCTTAAACGAACTTCGTCATAACTACTTTGTTTATAAGTTGAAAGACTTTCAAGTCTAGCGAATATTGGCACATATCGCCCGCCTCTTTTGTCATACGCAGAGCACGAGTTACCAGAGACTTCAAATTCCCTACCATTTTTTTGGGCGACAAACACGAGCCCAAGCACAGTATAATTTTTTTTGAAAATTATCTTTTCTATCCTGCCCTTAAATAAATAACTTTCGCAGAAAAACAAGCAATATTTTTCACCTGCATGTAGAATATAGTCAAATCTGGCTATCATCTTATCTTTTTTGCCTTTCCATTTTTCTTCTTCGTCATGCAAGGTATTAATCAAAAAAGAATTCTCGGTTTCTTCAAGATACCATTTTGGACTCATGATGCCATACTGAAGTAAGTCACCATTTGCCAGTTTTTTCTGGAATTGCTCATTTCCCATTCTTTCTCGCAGGCTGGTCTCTCCTTTTTCTCCAGTAGTAATTGAGCGCTTGCCCTCTGTTTTTCTTCTCTCCTCCTGTTGTTTTACTTCCTTCTGCTTTTGTTTTTCTTCTTCAATGATGTTTTGCCAAATCTTCTGGGTCGACTCCATCTCAATATCGTCAGTATTTATTACCAACTCTCCTGCAAACGGCATATATTTCTCAATCGCGAAATTTATTTCTTTAAGCAAAATTCTTATTTCAACACGGTTAAGAACTGTCGCTACTTCGTAGTCTGTCTTAAACTTGCGTTTAAGAAATAAAATTTCGTTATTACCCGTAGCAATTACATGCTCGGTCTGCTTGAGCTTGGCGATATAGGCCAGATTTATTTGAATAAGTTCCAAGTTCAGCCTAACTTGCTGATTTTTTTCAGCTTCTGCATAAGTATCCAGAACATTGACCTTGCTTGACACTGCGACCTCTCCGCGATACTCCTTAATTTTTACATACAGCTCTTTTTTGGTTCTAGAAATTTCGCTCTTTTTCTCGGTTAGCTTATCATGCAAAGTGCTGACCTTGTCAAGACGGTTTCCAAGCTTATTCAATTCAAATTGGTAAGTAAGCTTGTCCCACTCTCCTGTTGACCAAAAATAATAAGCGAAAGCCCCAATTGCTAACAAGGCCCCTACCGCTGCCCCTGTCAATAACTTTATCAAATGCTTCTTTTTTTTCTCCATGATATACCTCCAGTCACTTTTAAAGTGGTTTATTTTTCAATTTATTCTATTGTCAAATAGCCTTTAACTAACATTTTATTCTATAACATTCGCCTCTTTTTGTCAATTTAAGTAAAAAAAGTAGGCGATACCTTATTTTGGTATCGCCTAGTTTGTATTCTTTAAAATAAACAAAAATTTCGATTATTACTCTCCTTTCTAATAATCTACTTGTTTCCAATGTTTTCTTAAGAATCTTCCTTGGATGTAAAAGTTAAATATTTGCCCTTTCTTCCAGTAAACGCGCCACTTTTTAATTTTTCAGGCTCAATATAGGGAAAAATGTAAAACACTCTTTTTTCTTCTCCTTTGATAATGCTAACTCTATTTTGCTCAAATCTTTTTTCCCAATATGCACCTATAATATATAATGGATTATATCTCACCCCCCTAGAATCTAATAAAAATCCATTTCCATTAAAATCCATTTCACTCTCTTTAGTTGTGTAAATAACACCCAACACAACAAAGGGTTTTATAAATATTAATTTTTCAGCACGTAAACTGTATTTGTATCTATATTTTGTAAACAATTCAGGTGCAGATGTCATTGTACATATATCACTTTCAAGATCAAAGGCATTATGTTGGATATTATAATACCAATCAAAATCCATTTCACCATTTTTAATCATTTTAATAATCCGAAAATTATTAAAATACTTTTCCTTTTTGATAATTTCTTTTGATTCAAGCTTCAGATTATTATTGTCGGCTAAAATATCTTCCCAAATTTCTTGTTTAGAATCCAGCTCATTTGAATCAACGCCAATAACCAGTTCATCGGCATATGGCAAATACTCATTAATCACAAAATCGATTTCCTCAATCAATTCATCAAGTTTTTTTTGATCAAGAACTTCAGCCACCAAAAGATCTCCTTCGATTTTCCGAGTCAAGAATAATACTTCCTCACCTCCCAGAGACAAAGCCCTTTGGAATTCCATAAGCTTAACCAAATAGGCTTGCTTTTGCTGAATAAGCTTTAGGTCGTATTTGATTCTTGGATGATTAATCGCCTCTGAATAGGAATCTAATTCTTCTTTTTGAGTAATAGATTGAATCTCGGCTCTCAGATTATCAATTTCGCCTATAAAACTCTCGTGAAGAGAGAGCATTTCTTCTCGCTTGCTTTCCAGTCTTTCGTTTAGACCGGAAAGCCGATCAAAACGTTTTTGCAGCTTTTCTTTCTGGCTTTCTTCGTCCAAAAAATCACAAGCCATCAGACTAAGCAAACAAAAAATAATTACCAAAATATTTTTCTTCATTGTCACCACCTTTTACCTTTCAAGCTATTTTCGCGTTTCGTGCCACAACGACTTTAACGGTCGCAGACGCAAACGTGATTGGTCAATAATTCTATCACTAGCGTATGATTGATATTGTTTTAAAACTTTATCAATTTCAACCATTAAACGCTCTGCCTCAGCCTGGCCCAAAGTTTCGATCATCTGTAAATCCGTATAAGCTT
>JAGLNE010000098.1 GCA_023139655.1 Candidatus Parcubacteria bacterium | reverse complement strand
TATCTTGGTATAGAAAAAGAGTAAATATTTTCAGTTTCAGGAAGTGGATTAATTGAATCTAGGGAGAATCCTTTGATTTTTCCTTCTTCATAAGCTGCTATTAATTCTTCTTCTGTTTCAAAAAATAAGAAAGATATTTTAGAAAGATGGGGCGCTTCGTTAAAATATAATGGGTTTTTAACTAAATCTAAAGAAACAATCCTTCCTTCGCTATCTTGAAATAAATCTTCTAATTTGTATGGCCCAGAACCTATAGGGTTAAGGTTTTTTCTTGTTAATAGAAGGTTTTTCAAAGAAACATCTTTCCAGATATGTTCTGGTATTATTTTCAAAGTACAGTTTTCTAAAAAGACAGAAGACGGATTTTTAAGAGTAAAACGCAAAACAAAGTCAGAAATTCTTATTATTTCCACTCCCAGCCACATTGGCCTTAAAGGGCTCCCTGCTTCAGAGTTTTTAATTGTTTCTATTGTGAAGATAATATCATCTACTGTTAGTGGTTCAGAATCTTCCCATAGAACATTTTCTTTTAAATGAAACTCGTAAATCTTTCCGTCTTCGAAAATATTATAATTTTTTGCTAAATCTAATTTAAGCATACCGCTGGAATCATACTTCATTAAACCTGAGAAAATAAGCTCAGTTAGGTCTCGGTCTACGTCTGATGCGGCAGAGTAAAGGGGATTAATAAATAAAGGAGAACCTACTACTCCTTCTATATATGTTCCACCTGAGGCTGGGACAATCTTTGTTTTTTCAAAATAAAAATTACCTAAAAGAAAAGATAGGGACGTGAAAAACAAAAAAGAAAGAAGAAGAAAAGAGAATCTTTCTCTCTTACCTAAAACTTTAAAAAATTGCCCCCACTGTTGTGTCGAAGGCCGTTTAGCAATCATGAGTTAAATTAGATGGTAATATTTAATAAGGCTAAAGCAATAAAGGCTGTGCCCAAAACTACTGTTGCCCAAAAAATCTTTTTTTCTGCACCTCTTCTTGCTGAGTAAAATTCTCCGCTTCCACCAAAAGCAGAACCCAAAGAACTTCCTCTTTGCTGTAAGAGAATTAAGATCATTAAAGATATAGATACTGTAATTTGTGAGATAAGTAAAAGGTTGTTCATTTTCTTAGTCCTAGAAAAAAGTTTGTTATCCAAACAATGGCTGCTGTGAAGAATAATGGAGTTAATCCCAATACTGTAAATTCTTGGAAGAAGACGTCCAAAAGCCAAATAGTTATTAAGTCAAGAATAAAGGGAAACAGGCCTAACGTCAAGATTCTTAAAGGAAGAGTTATCCTGTTTATTATCGGCCTAATAAAGAAATTAATTATACCCAAAATACCTCCAACTAAAAGTAACGCTTGTATTTCTTGGGCAATTTCTATTCTGAAAAAAGTTTCTCCCGGGATAACTTCTAAGCTAGCTCCAGGAACAAACCTTGCTGCTAGAAAAATTGATAAAACTCCGGCAACAATGTGCCAAAATAGTCGTTCCATAAATGATATATTAATTGAAAACTATACTCTTTGACCTTTAGAATGTCAAACTAAAGAGTTCTTCCTTTCCAAAAGTATAATAGCAAAAAGGGACTAACTTAGCAACCCTTTTTTTCTTAACTTTTTGTGATAGGTTATGGCAAAACGATGAGACTCATCTCTTAGTTGTAAAACCAAATTAAAGATTTCTCTGGGTAAATTTTTTAATAGAAGGGGTTCTTTATGATCCTCAATATACAGCTTGTTATATTTTTTAGCTATACTAGCAATCATTATTTTTTTAGCTACACTATTTTCCTTTTTTACCAAAAGAGCAGCGTTTAATTGAGGCTTCCCTCCATCTATTAAAATTAAGCTTGGGAGGGCCCACTCAGGATGTTTTAATCTTCTACTTAGAATTTCTTTTATCATCGCTGTGTCGTTCGGCTTTCCTGAGATTTTAATTTTAAAACGACGATACAGTTCTTTTTTAGACTTGCCAGCAAGAAAGACAACCATAGACCCTGTGGCAAATTTACCACAAATATTAGAAACATCATAGGCCTCAATTCTAGAAACATTCTTTTTTGTTTTTAATATTTTTTTTAGCTTGCTTTCAGTTTTTTTCCAACTGGATAAAGTTTTTGGTTTTGTTTTCCTAAAAACATTTTTTGGGTCAGTGAACTCAATTTGTCTTTTAATGTTTACTGTTTTAAAGATTGGTAGGCGAGCGTTTTTTAGGATTTTTTCTAAAGCAAAAAGTTGATCTCTTATTTTCGCAGCCCTTTCAAATTTTTGAGACTTAGACATTATTTTCATCTCTCTTTTTAAATTCTTAAGTACTACAGAACCGTTTCCCATTAAAACGGAGATTAATCTTTTAATGTTTTTTTGATATTCTTCTTTGTTTGGGTTTGGTCCCGGACAAAGATCTAGGTGACACCAAGGACACAAAACTTTCGAATGTTTTTTAACAGTATAATAAGGGAAGGCTCTTCTAAGCACTTTTAAGGTACTTTTAATGGCAGAACCATCTACAAATGGTCCTATAAATATTGCTTTTTCTTTAGCCTCTTTTGTTTTTGATTGGTGAGTCCAGAATATTTGCGGTAATTTTGCCTTTGTAATACCTACATAAAAATAATTTTTATTATCTTTCCAAACAATATTGTATTTTGGTCTATATTTTTTAATTAAATTGGCTTCTAAGATTAAAGCTTCTATTTCTGAGCTTGTTTCAATATATCCCATGGTTTTTACCTGATCCATGAAAAGATTGTCTCGGTAGTTAGTTTTTCGAAAATGACTATTCGTTCGCTTTTTAAGATTAATAGCTTTACCAATATATAAAAAATCTTTATTTTTCTTAAAGACATAAACTCCAGGCTTTTGAGGAAATTTAGAAATGGAGTCTTTTTTAAAAAGTTTAAATCTTTTCATTTTTTTGTAAAAAATAGCTTAGTTTTTTATTATACTAGAGGTTGAAAAGTTTTGGAATTTAAGATATAATAACCGGCCATGTCTAAAAAATTTATTAAAATTAGGGGAGCCAAAGTTCACAACCTAAAAAATATTAATTTAGATATTCCTAAAGATAAATTAGTTGTTATTACTGGAGTTTCTGGTTCCGGTAAAACCTCTTTAGCTTTTGACACTCTTTACGCTGAAGGACAAAGAAGATATGTAGAGTCTCTTTCTGCTTATGCTAGGCAATTTTTGGGTATAATGCAAAAACCCAACGTAGATAAAATTGAAGGAATCTCTCCAGCCATTTCGATTGATCAAAGAAAGGCATCTCACAACCCAAGGTCTACGGTAGGAACAATTACTGAAATATATGATTATTTAAGGTTGCTTTTTGCTAGAGTTGGTATTCCTCATTGTCCTAAGTGTGGAAAAAAGATTTCAAGGCAAACAATTGATCAAATTACAAAACAAGTTTTAGGTTTAAAAAATAATGGGTCTAAAGTATCTGAAATCATGATTCTTGGGCCGGTAATTAGAGAAAAGAAAGGAGAATATCACGGAGTTTTAGAGGAAATTCAAAGAAGTGGCTTTATTAGAGTTCGGGTTGATGGAATAACGTATCGAACAGAAGAAGCTTTAACTTTAAAATTAGATAGATACAAAAAACACAGTATTAACGTTGTGGTTGATCGGCTCATATTAGATAAAGGCTTAGATAGAGCAAGGTTGGTTGACTCTTTAGAAACAGCCCTAAAATTAGGAAAGGGGGTTGCAATTATTCATCAACTATCAAAAAGTCAAAAAAAGAATCCAGAAGATTTAATTTTTTCAGAACACTTTGCTTGTGAAAAATGTAATATTTCTCTCCCAGAATTAGAGCCAAGATTATTTTCTTTTAACTCTCCATATGGTGCTTGTCCTTCTTGTCAGGGACTAGGCCGAAGATTAAAAGCAGACCCTAAAAGGGTAATTCCTAATTTAGATTTATCTATTGCCGAGGGAGCGGTTTTCCCTTGGGCCTATGCTTCTCATAAGGTTGGCCGTCAAGGATATTTTTGGAAAAAACTAGAGGATCTAGCTCAAAGAAATAACTTTTCCTTGAATAATCCGGCTAAAGACTTACCAGAAACAGCTATAAATTTAATTTTATATGGAGACAATAAATTTGAGGGTGTTGTTTTGTGGCTGGAAAGGAAGTTTTACGAAACAGGGTCAGAGCAGGCTAGGGATGAATATAAAAAATATATGGTGGAAAGGGAATGTAGTATCTGTAATAGTAAAAGACTAAAACCAGAAGTTTTAGCTGTAAAAGTAGATCGAAAATCAATTTCGGAAATAGTAGATATGTCTATTATTGAAACTAAAGTTTTTTTTAACGAATTATTAATAAAGTTAAAACCGGAAGAACAAAAGGTTGCTCAACCTATTATTAAAGAAATTATAAATCGACTTCAATTTTTAATTGATGTTGGTTTAAATTATTTAACTTTAGATAGACAATCTTCTAGTCTTTCAGGGGGAGAGGAAGAAAGGATAAGATTAGCTACTCAAATTGGATCAAGACTTACTGGGGTTTTATATATTCTAGACGAACCTTCAATTGGTCTTCACCCTAGAGATCAGGAAAGGTTAATTAAAACTCTTAAAAAATTAAGAGACTTAGGTAATACGGTATTAGTTGTTGAGCACGACCCTCAAACCATTGCAGCTGCTGATTGGGTTATAGATATAGGTCCTGGTGCTGGAAAGCATGGAGGAAAAGTTATTTTTGAAGGAACACCTAAAAAACTACTTAAAACCCATTGTTTAACTGGAGACTATCTTTCTGGAAGAAAAAAGGTTGAAATTCCTAAAAAAGCAATACCTAGCGACCCTTCGGTAAAGGTTGAAAAGAAACCTGAGTTTTTGGTTATTAAGGGAGCCAAAGAACACAATTTAAAGAACATTGAAGTTAAAATCCCATTAAGTAAGCTAGTTTGTATTACCGGTGCTTCTGGTTCTGGAAAATCTTCTTTGATGAATGATATTTTAGCAAAAACCTTAATGAGAAAATTTTATAATTCAAAAGAAGAGCCAGGAAAACATAAAAAGATTTTAGGATTAAACTACCTTAATAAGGTTGTCTTAATTGATCAATCTCCCATAGGAAGAACCCCTAGATCTAATCCAGCTACATATACAGGAGTTTTTACTTATGTTAGAGATCTTTTCGCAAAAACAAAAGAAGCTAGGATTAGGGGATATAATATTGGTAGATTTTCTTTCAACGTAAAAGGTGGAAGGTGTGAGAAGTGTCAAGGTCAAGGACAAATTAAAATTGAAATGTATTTTTTGCCAGATATTTATATTCAATGCTCGGAATGCAAAGGGAAAAGATTTAATAAGGAGACTTTGTCAGTAGAATATAAAGGAAAAAATATTGCTGAGATTCTAGACTCTGCCGTAGAGGATACTTTAGATTTTTTTAAAAATATTCCAGGGTTATTTCAAAAAATAAAAGTTTTAAATGATGTAGGTTTGGGATATCTTAGCTTGGGACAACCAGCCCCTTCTTTGTCTGGGGGAGAAGCACAGAGGATAAAGTTAGCAGCCGAACTTTCTAAAAAAGCAACAGGAAGAACTCTTTATATTTTAGACGAACCTACTACTGGACTTCACCCCGATGATGTTAAAAGATTGGTGCAGGTCTTAAGAAAATTGGTAGATAAAGGAAATACCGTTTTAGTGATAGAACATAATCTAGATGTTATTAAAAACTCAGACTGGGTTATTGATCTAGGTCCAGAAGGAGGAGACGAGGGAGGACAGATTATATTTGAAGGTAGTTCCGAAGACATAGTAAAGTGCAAAGAAAGTTATACTGGAAAGTTTTTAAAGAAAGCTTTATTCTAATTATTGAAAATTTACAGAAAAAATTAGTTGTGGAAAACCATTCTTCGTAACTAAAAATAGCCTTATTTACTTTAAAACTTGACATATTTCCTACTTTTTTTTATATTTGATATATACAGAAATTAGCACTCAAAGGTCGAGCCTGCTAATATTTAAAAAATAATATATAAGAAACAAGGGACAGGAAATAGGACGTTTTGTGAGAAAATTGCACAATTTCCTGTTTACTGTCCATTGTGCACTACAAAAAAATGAACATAAAACCTTTGGCAGATTATATTTTAATCGAACCAGTAAAAGAAGAAGAGAAAACAAAGTCCGGGATTTTTTTACCAGAAACAGCTAATAAAGAAAGACCTGAACAAGGTAATGTTATTGCTGTAGGTCCTGGAAAAAGAAACAAAACCGGACAAGTTGTTCCTATGGATGTAAAAGTAGGACAAACAGTTTTATTTACAAAATACGGCCCAAACGAAATAAAGGTTGATGGTAAGGAATACCTTATCGCAAAAGAAGAAGATATTTTAGCAATTGTAGAATAAAAATATTTTCTAAAATATAAAAACACGAATCTTACTATTTACTTTACTAGATATCTTTAAGATAAAAATGGCAAAGAAAAATAGATAATTCGCTTATATAATTATGGCAAAACAAATTTTTTACAAAGAAGCTGCACGCAAGAAACTTAAAATGGGTGTAGATAAGTTGGCTGACGCCGTTAAGGTCACATTAGGTCCCGGAGGAAGGAATGTTGTTTTAGATAAAGGTTATGGTGGCCCCACAATTACAAACGATGGAGTAAGTATTGCTAAAGAGATTGAATTAAAAGATAAAGCAGAGAACCTAGGAACTGAAATTATTAAAGAAGTCGCTGAAAAAACCAACGATGCTGTTGGAGATGGAACTACTACGGCTGTGGTTTTAACCCAAGCAATAGTAAAAGAAGGATTAAAACTTGTAGAAGCAGGTTTTGTTCCAGCAGATATTAATAAAGGAATAAAGAATAGAGTAGAAGAAATAATAAAGGTTTTGAAGAGAGGTTCAGTAAAAATAGAAACAAAAGAAGGTCTTGCTAAGGTAGCTACTATTTCTGCAGAAAGCGAAGAAATGGGTAACCTAATTGCAGACATTATAGATGAAGTAGGTAAGGATGGAGTAATTACAGTTGAAGAATCAAAAACTTTTGGACTAGAAAAAGAAATTGTAAAAGGGCTTCAACTCGACAACGGATATATCTCTCCTTATATGATTACCAATACAGAGAGAATGGAAGCTATTTTCGAAAACTCTTATATCTTAGTAACTGATCAAAAAATATCTAGCCTTCAAGAAATCTTACCAGTTTTAGAAAAAGTAAGTCAGGCTGGTCAAAAAGAATTAATTATTATTGCTGAAGACGTAGACGGAGATGCTTTAGCTACTTTAGTAGTTAATAAACTAAGGGGAGCCTTCAGGACATTAGCAATAAAAACTCCTGGTTTTGGAGATAGAAAGAAAGAAATACTTCAAGATATAGCCTGTATCACTGGAGCTCAAGTTGTTTCTCCGGAGACAGGATTAAAATTAGACAGTATTGGTTTAGATAAATTAGGTTCTGCTAGAAGGGTTGTATCTACAAAAGAAAAAACCATTATTGTTGAAGGAAAAGGAAAGAAAGAGGATATAGATGCTAGAGTTGCTCAAATTAAGCAAGAAATAAAGATTAGTGAGTCAGATTTTGATAAAGAAAAATTACAAGAACGTCTGGCCAAGCTGGCTGGGGGAGTGGCAGTTATTAAAGTAGGAGCCGCTACCGAGACGGAAATGAAAGAGAAGAAAGACCGCATTGAGGACGCGCTTAACGCGACTCGCGCCGCGATAGAAGAAGGCGTCGTGCCGGGCGGGGGACTGGCCCTGGCTCAGGCTGGCAATGCTTTTGAAGAGTTGACGGACAAGAAAAGCGATAATCCAGGCACCAGAATTATTGACACCGCAATTCTAGAACCAATTAAACAGATAGCCTCAAACGCCGGCAAAGACGGCTCATTAATTCTCTATAATATTATTCGCGAAAATAAAGGCGGCCAAAATAATTTAGGCTATAACGCGGCCACTGATAAATTTGAAGACATGATTCAGGGCGGCATTGTTGACCCAACCAAGGTTGTGCGTAGCGCGCTTGAAAACGCGGTTAGCGCGGCTATTATGTTCCTCACAATTGAGGCCGTAATTACCGACAAACCGGAAAAGAAGGACGATATGCCTCCAATGCCACCGGGTGGTGGTATGGGCGGCGGCATGCCCGGCATGATGGGAATGTAGGATACACGAATAAGACGAATTTGAAACGCCCCACTTCGTTAAAGCTACGAGGGGTAAAAATATAACGAATAGATACAAAAAACGAGCAAAAGGCTCGTTTTTTGTTATGAAAATAATTTTTAATTTGTATCTTGTAATTTGTTTGTTTCTTGTATCCTTGCATCTTGTATCCTTTTTGCCACAGCAAATTAATTGCTAATTAATAGCTATTATTGTATAATTTTAAATAAGGATATACTTTATAAACTTTACAACTTTTAACTTTATAACTATACACATATGAACAATGATCGACCGATAAACATCAATATAACCACTCTAACAGTAATAAAAATATTTTTGGTATTTGTAATGTTTTATTTCCTTTATTTGGTTAGGGAGATTTTGGCAGTTCTGTTTGTTTCTTTGATTTTAGCCAGCGCTCTTGACCCCTGGGTAGACTGGATGCAAGAGAAGAAGATTCCGCGGGCGATTGGGGTGTTATTTATATATCTGGTAATGTTTCTGGTTGTCGGTACGGTTATTTTCTTAATGATCCCGCCAATTATTACTCAGGTAAGCGAGTTGACTGAAAATTTTCCTACCATAGTGGAAAAGGTAATATCCGGTGCTGAAGTTCTAAAAAATTATTCACTTGAACATGGACTCTTAGATAATATTAAAGAAAATGTCGGTTCCATCAGTTCCAATCTCCAGAGCGCCGCCGGTGGCATTTTTTCAACCGTTACCGGAATATTTGGCGGCATCTTTACTTTCTTTTTGGTTTTGATTATTACTTTCTATATGGTAGTTGAAGAGAACGCGATGAAGAAGATCGTTTGGTCAATTGCGCCTAAACAGCATCAGGTCTATGTGATGCAGCTTGTTAACCGGATGCAGAAGAAGATCGGCTTGTGGCTTAGGGGGCAACTGATATTGTCGGTTATAATTTTCACCCTTACTTTTGCCGCCTTAAAGACAATTGACTTGTTTACCGGACAAATGGAATATGCCTTGGTGTTGGCTCTTTTGGCCGGTTTAACCGAATTTGTTCCTTATTTAGGGCCGCTTTTAGCGGCTATTCCGGCGGTATTTTTAGCCCTAACCGTGTCGCCAACCTTGGCAATCGTAATCGTACTTGTCTATTATATTATTCAGCTGATGGAAAACAATATAATTGTTCCTAAGGTGATGCAAAAAGTAGTTGGCTTAAACCCGGTGGTCAGCATCGCAGCCATATTGATTGGTTTTAAGGTTGCCGGCATCGCCGGGGCGATTTTGGCTATTCCGGTCGCGACCGCGGTCAGTGTGTTTATCCGCGATGTTTTTGAGCGCAATATTCAGGAACAGAGGGAGGATAAATAATATGGGCTTGACAGATAAGACAATTAATATCTTGCTTAAGTTTTTGATTATTGCAGTACCGATATTTTTCCTGCCCTGGACCAATAATTTTTTGGGTATTGATAATATTAATAAGAGCTATTTATTGTGGCTGGTAGTACCGGTCATTTTTGCTCTCTGGCTGTTTTCGTTGCAGAAACGCCCGGGTCTGCGTATTCAAGTCGGCTTTATTGAGCTAACGCTGTTTATTTGGCTTGTCTCACTTGGCTTGGCCGCGTTAATGGGTTTAAGTCCCTTGACTTCTTTCTGGGGGGCAGAGAATGCCAGTGAATTGCCCTATTTTACCTTATTGAGCCTGTTTTTGTTATTTTTGATAATACGGCATAATACTGATTCATGTGAGTGTAAATACGAGATTTGGCGCTATCTGGTCATAATATATGGCCTGGTTGTCTCGGTTTTGGGGTTTTTACTTCTGTTAGCGGCTTTTAATTTACTTAATGCCGAAAGCTTAGCCTTTTCTTTGGTTAAGGCCGCCTTTGGGACAGCGGAACAGTTGTCAATATATTTAAGTTTAATGACAGTGGCGCTTATCACTCTTAGGCTTAATAACAATTTAAGAGAAAAGATCATTCCTAGAGAGAAATGGCATTTTGCCTTGATAATTCTGTTGATTTTATCATTGATCATTTTAATGATAATTAATTTTTTTCCGGCTTGGTTAAGTCTTGTTTTTGGCCTGTGTACTGTAATAATAATTAGTTTATATCGCACAGACAAGCAAAATAGTAAATTTTCACGTACTCAGTTGGCTTGGGCAATCGTGTTTATTTTTATCACGTTTGGTTTTAGTTTTTTAAGTTTTAGTTTTGCCCGTCAGCCAAGCGGCGAGCGTCGTTTTGCCAGCCAGCTCCAGCTTAGTTGGCCGACCACCGCGGGTGTGGCTGCCCGTGCCTGGGCGCACAATCCACTCATCGGACATGGCGGAGAAAATTTTAGCGCGATTAATTCACTGCTGCGCTCAAGTGAGATGAATGACTCACCTTTTTGGCACATACGTTATAATCAAGGATCATCATATATGCTTGGCTTAATTATCGCCAGCGGTACAGTCGGGATTTTGTGTTTTTTACTGTTTGTAGCCGCGATTTATTTCCGCGTGATTAAATGGTTTAAACAAGGCAAGGGACTAAGTGGCGAGGAGGCCGGGCTTGGTGTTTTGGCAATTGGGCTTATAACGGCTACTTTGATAGCGCTCCTGGCGTACAGCGCTAACACAGTTATCTTTTTTATCTTTTTTATTGCCTTGGCATTATTGGTTAATTCTACGGACACCGAATCACCAGACCCCTCGGCTGCGCTCGGGACAGGCAAAGTATTAAATATTGATTTGAGTAATTATCCCACTCGCGCGCGTTTTTTAGTGATTATTAGTTTTTTGTTTGTTGCCGGTTGGTTTGTGGTTGACGCTATTGCAATTAGAAATTGGGCCGCGGCCGCGATTTATCAGTCTGGTTCCGGCCAACGGTTCCATGGGCCGACCCGGCCGGCTAATCCCGGCCGCTTGGCTTTGGCCAGTGATTTAAACCCGAATAATTTTAAGTATCCTTTAACCTTGGCCCGCTATTACCAGACCCGGGCGATGGATAATATAGAAAAATACGGCTCAGGCGTTCTTGAAGCTAATGAGCAAAATATTAATCAGGCAATCACCTGGGCTAAAAAGGCGCGTAGTATTGCCCCCAGGGAAGTGGCGGTACACGAGGCCTTGGCCACGATTTACCGCGACCTTTCCAGCTACTCCAATGAAACCGCTCCTTTGGCAGCTGCTTCTTTTAAGGAGGCGATTCGCCTGGAGCCGACTAATCCGGTAATACGCACCGAATTAGGCATTATTTATTTGAATAGTCAGCGCTACGATGACGCCCTGGAGACACTGCTTAAATCAAGAGTTTTAAAGCCTGATTATTATAATACTAATTTTAATTTAGCCCGGGTTTATTTGGCAAGAAAGGAATATCAAGAGGCGCTTAATATTTTGGACGAATTAACTGAGGAGCGCACTAGTGTTGATTTATATTATGAGCAGGGCCGGGCGCTTTTTAATTTAGATAGACATGAGGAAGCAATTGCGCGCTTTAATCAGGTTATTAGCCTTGAGCCTTTACATGCTAACGCCCTTTACAGCCTGGGTCTTAGCTACGCCGCTCTGGGTGAGAATAAAGAAGCGCTGTATTACTTAAACAAAGTCATAGATTTTAACCCCGGGAATAAAGATGTGGAAGAAAAAATTAAGAATTTAGAATAAAATAATGCCACGTGGCATTGTACGTGGCAAATAGATATGGAAAAATTATGAAGAAATTTATTAGAAAATTAACCGTTTCTAACAGAAGTTATTATGTTATAATCCCCAAGGAGTTTATCAAGAAATATGGCTGGCGTGAGCGCCAGCGCTTGGTAGTTACCGACAAGGGCCGCGGCCGGATAGAAATAAGAGATGCCCGTAGCTAGAGAAATTGTAATTATAAAAATAGCCAAAAAGAAAAAGCTCAGCTTGTATTGCTCGCTGAGCTTTTTAATTTTAGAAAAAAGTACAGTATTTTAGCACTCTATTGGTGGCATTGGGTCGTACCCCGCGAGAGGGCGGGGAAAATGGCCATATGGCTTATGTCCTGTTTCGCCATGCTGTGTTCTGTAAACATACCCCTGAATGCGGGAGCCGTCCGGAACTATTGTGCCGGCCTGGAAGATCGAGCCGGAATGTACGCGGCAGCTAAGGCCGATACTCACGTCCCTACCGATCAATGTCGGTAGTTTGAAATCCAGGTTAGGACGGTGAGGATGTTTAAAAACATAAGGTTCATCGTTAAGCACGTCATAGGTGGCGGGTAGAATATTGGGCAGCGGGTGATTGTGGATGTAGGTTCCGTCAGCCATGCCGGCATAAGCGCCGATAAAGCAGTTATTAAGACTGCGGGAATGAATATACGTTCGTTCCCGGCCACTTTCGTTTTTTCTAACTGACCCGCCAGAGACAAAACTTCCCAAGAATTCCTTTACATGCGAGATAACCGTGTTTTCGCCGACATAATTATAGCGCTTGCTGTGGCTAAAGGAGGTATTAAAGATCGCGGCATTTTCACCAACATAGGTTGGAGCATCAATTTGCACGTTAAGAAGTTTAACACCCTTGGCTAAAAATACCCCGTGGCTCGGATCATTTTCGTCTTGGCTTTTCGGGCCGATATAAATTTGGCTTTCCGGAATCACGAAGAGCTTGGTGAACAATATGGGCCGATGAAAAATAAACATCCGGCGATCTATTGTTATGGGCCATTCGTCATCGTCATGCTCAAGCAAGTATATTCGCAGATCTTCAAGACTTTCTATTGTCTCATTAATCACTAAGACATCATTTGATTTAGCTTTAGCTTCCAGGGTTAAAGCGACCATGTTATACATATTTTTTTTAATGTCAGTGATGTGCTTCATGGTTACATCGACAAATATGCGGCGCCAGGCACCATGGTTCGGGTTACTATCATACCCACAAGTTTGAAAAATTGCTTCTATTTGTTTGTCCATTTTACCCCCTTTCTTACGTAATCGGTTAATTTAGTTTTTAAACAGCAAAACCAGGTATTTTTATACCTGGCCTCCTTATTAATTTATGTGTGTATATTATCTGAAATTAGCCAAAATGTCAAACAGAATAATATAAAAAAAGAATCGCACGATTAATCGCACGATTCTTTTTTAATAGTGCCTCGGGAGAGAATCGAACTCTCACTCTGTTGCCAGAACGGGATTTTGAGTCCCGCGCGTCTACCAGTTCCGCCACCGAGGCGATTGTTTAATATTAGATAAAAATAAAAATGGCAAGCTAATATTAGCGCCAACTACAGAAATTATATAGGAAAATCACAAAATTGTCAAAACAAGGCAATTAAGGTATAATAATAGCACAAAACAGAAAACAGAATTTGTACCTGTTTTCTGCTTTCTGTTATCTGTTTTCTAATATTATGGGTAAAATCATCTCAATTGTAAATCAGAAAGGGGGAGTTGGTAAGACCACTACAGCGGTGAATTTAGGGGCTTATTTAGCGCACCTGGGCCGGGAAGTGCTTTTGGTTGATATTGACCCACAGGCCAATGCTACTTCCGGGATTGGGATAGACCACCGCAATTTACCACACGGTGTGTATGAGGCCATTATCGGCCAAAAACCATTCTATAGTATAGTAAAACGAACTTTGCATGATCGGTTCAAAGTCGCTCCCTCCTCAATATCCTTAGCCGGCGCTGGGGTAGAATTAGTCACCATGGAGGAGCGTGAATTCCGGCTACTCAATGCCTTAAATGAAATAAAAGGGGAGTATGATTATATTATTATTGACGGCCCGCCTTCCCTCGGCTTGCTTACGGTTAATAGTCTGGTAGCCGCGGATGAGGTTTTAATTCCGATTCAGAGTGAGTATTATGCCTTGGAAGGGCTTTCCCAGTTACTCGAAACCATCAGCCTGGTTCAGCGCCACCTTAAGCCGGAGCTAAGCATAATGGGCGCGGTGATAACCCTTTACGACACGCGCAATCGTTTGGCCCGTTCGGTAATGAACGAGCTTTATCAGCATTTTCCAAACCGTGTTTTCCGTTCAGTCATTCCACGGAGCGTTCGTTTGGCCGAAGCGCCCAGCTACGGCCGCTCTATTCTCCACTATGATCCGAAATCCAAAGGAGCGAAAGCGTATAGTAGGCTGGCTAAGGAATTGATAAATCTTGAAGATAAAGTTAACTTATAAAATAACCAAATTACAAGTAACAATAACCAAAAAATACCCAATAACCAATTTATGCGCGCTTTTTTGATTATTGATGTTTGATTATTTTTTGATTATTGTATCTTGGTTATTGATTATTTTTTATATAATTCGCTAGCCAAGATTATATGATATTAACTTATCAAGAAAGTCAGAAAACTCCATCCCCGCTGCTTTAGCCGCTTGAGGAGCTAAACTAGTTGCGGTCATTCCTGGGATGGTATTAATTTCCAAAAAGTAAAATTTGTTTTGCTTTTCTATCCAAATAAAGTCAGCCCGAGCCAGGTCTTTGCAGCCAACTGCGTTAAAAGCTCTAACTGCTAAATCTTGTATTTCGTCTCGCGCAACATCCGGAATTTTTGCCGGACATACTTCTTCACTTCCCCCGACTTCATATTTTGCCCTGTAGTCAAACCACTTTGATATTTTAGGTTTAATTTCAACTACCGGCAAAGCCTGTCCCCTGCCCTCTTTGCCCATCACCGCGACTGTAAGTTCGCGTCCTTGAATAAATTGCTCTAACATTAGTGATTTATCGTGTTTAAATCCTAATTTGATTGCTTTTTCAAGTTCTTTATCATCTTTAGCGATACTAATACCGACCGAGGAGCCTAGCTCAACCGGTTTAACAACAAGTGGTAAACCGATTTCCTTTTTAATTATATCCAGATTAAATTTTTCATCCTTATTAATTATCGCGTGGGGACAAGTTTCTATCATGGCCGCTTCAGCAATAATTTTAGTTTTTACTTTGTGCATGGCCAAAGCACTGGCCAGGCAGCCGGAAAAAACATACGGCACATTAAGCATATCCAACATCCCCTGAATTCGTCCGTCCTCGCCATATGGACCGTGCAGGGCTGGAAAAATCAAATCTATTTTTTTATTTAGAATATCATCTACCAATTTTTTAAGATCAGTTTTCGGATCATATTTAGTGATTTCATATTTATTTTTATCCAGGGCATCATAGATTATGGAGCCGGTCCTTAAGGACACTTCCCGTTCCCCAGATATACCACCGAGAAGTAGAGCAATTTTAAGTTTAGACATAAATATATTTTAAATTATTGTCATTCTGAATCCGCGAAGCGGGTGAAGAATCCCGTGGATGTAGAGACGAGATCCTTCACTTCGCTAACGCTTCGCTCAGGATGACAGTTGCTTATAATTTTTTCCCAATCACGCTGATATTATTCGGCATAAAAGGCTGAAGAACTTTGGGGATTTTAACTGAGCCGTCGGACTGCTGATGATTTTCTAGTATTGCAATGATAGTTCGCGGAGTGGCCAGGGCGGTGTTGTTAAGCATATATGCCACTTTGGTTTTATTATCTTTGGTTTTGTATTTTACATTTAAGCGCCGGGCTTGCCAGTCCAGGAAGTTGCTGGCTGAGCCGGTTTCACCGTATCCTTGGCGTGAAGGGATCCAGGCCTCCAGGTCAAACATCTTGTATTTGCCGGCGCTCATATCGCCGGTGCAAATCTGCAATTTGCGGTATGGCAAACCTAAGTCGCGGTGTAATTCCTCGGAAATAGCGATCATTTCACTGTGTAATTTGTCAGACAGCTCTATATCAGCCGGACAAATTGTTACCTGCTCTACCTTCATAAATTCATGCACCCGGTACATACCTTTAGTGTCCTTGCCGTAAGAACCGATTTCTGAACGGTAGCATTGGCTAAAGCCGCAAAATCTTAGCGGTAAATCATCTTCTTTAAGGGTTTCATTGGCGTAATAGGCCAACAGTGAGGGTTCGGCTGTGCCAATTAAAAACTTATCTTCTTTATTTTTTTTGCCGTCGGCTTCTATTTCTTCATTGGCAATTTTGTATATCTCATCTACTTCCGCGTTGTAGGTTTCACCGGCAAAATAACCAGAGCCAAACAATACAAACTCACGTACCAAGGTAGGTGGAATAACCGGCGTAAAGCCTTTAGTAACCAATTTGTTAAAAGCATAGATCATTATTGCCATTTGCAGGCTGGCGCCTTCGTTTTTCAAATAATATCCGCGGTAGCCGGCTACTTTTACTCCCCTTTCAAAGTCAATAATATCTAAATCTTTGCCAAGCGTGATATGGTCTTTGGGTTCAAAATCAAACTCAGTAACCGGGCCGGAATTAAATACTTCTACATTCTCATCTTCGCTCTTCCCGACCGGAGTGTCAGCTGAGGGAATAGTTGGTACTAGTACCATTAATTTATTGTAATCTACGTCTATTTCTTTAAGCCCGGATTCAGCTTTGGCAATATCAGCTTTTAGTTTTTTTCCTTGCGCTATTAGCTCACTGCTAGGCTTTCCGCTTTTACCAGCTTTAGCTAGCTCATTTCTTTTTGTACGCAGTTCATCTATCTGGGATAGCAAACTACGACGTTTATCAGCCAATTTAAGCAGTTTATCCAAATCCAAATCAATATTCTTATTCTTGGCCGCCTTTTTTATTTCTTTTTGATTTTGACGGATGTATTTAATGTCTAACATAATATCTTATTAATCATATCAATCCCTGCCTTGCCTGTGCTGAGCTTGTCGAAGTGAGCGCAGTTGAAAGGCAAAATTGTGGGCAGGGATTAATAAGATTTATATGATTAATTTTTTATTTTATCTAATCTAATCATTGCAATAATTTCATTAGCCCAGAATCGCACGATTAATCGTGCGATTCTTTTTTTGGTTTTACTAAAGGAAATATTTGGCATTCACGCATGGTTTTGTTCATTAAAAAGCTGAAAACACGTTCACTCATGCCAAAGCCGCAGGTTGGTGGCATGCCATATTCCAGAGCTTCCACAAATTCATGGTTATACATTTGCGCCTCATCGTCACCGGCATCACGCAGTTTCTGTTGCTCGCTAAATCTTGCAGCCTGGTCAAGCGGGTCATTCAGCTCAGAGTAGCCATTACCCAACTCAGAGCCGGCAATTATCGGCTGGAAACGCTGCGACAGCTCAACGCGGCCTTCCATTCTCTTAGCTAAAGGTGAAACAGTAACCGGTACGCCAACCAAAAATCCGGGACCGGTAATTTGCTTACGGCAGTATTTCCAAAGATTATCAATCGCCCGCGTAATATTAAAGCCTTTTTTGTCATACTCCACATTCAGCTCTTTTAATTTTTTTTCTATCTCTTCAAGATTAGAATTAAGGATATCAATACCCGTATACTTTTTAACTGTTTTTTGATAATCAATCATCTCCCATTTCTTAGCCAAATCAACTTCATGCTTGTTAATAGTAAATTTAAGAGTTCCAAAAGTCTCCTCGGCCACATATTTAAACAGTTCTTCAACCAGCTTCATCCCTTTTTTGTAGTCGGCATAAGCTAAGTAGAATTCCATTTGCGTATAATCCTGCAAATGCTCGGCGTCCATGCCTTCGTTCCGGAATTGCCTGCCGATCTCAAATGATTTTTCAAATCCGGCGACCATTAGTTTTTTTTGCCAAAGCTCGCCCATGGAAATTCTAAGGAATACATCCATATCCAGGGCATTATGATGAGTGCTAAACGGTTTGGCGTCTGCCCCACCGGTAGTAACTTCCAAAACCGGGGTTTCTACCTCCAAAAAGCCTTTTGTCAACATGAATTCCCTGACTGCTTGCCAAAAAACAGATTTTCTCTTGATCATATCTTTTACTTTTGGGTCAAGCATTATTTCCAGATAACGTTTCCGCAAACGCTCTTCTTCATCTTTAAGGCCATGCCATTTATCCGGTAAAGGTCTGATCGCCTTACTCAAAAGCTTCCAACCGGAAGCCATAAGACTTTGTTCGCCTTTTTTAGTAACAAAACAAGTACCGTTAAATTCAACAAAATCACCAACATCAATATATTTTGTAATTATTTTGTAGTCTTCAACACCAATATCTTTTTTAGAGAGAACTATCTGGATTTGGCCGCTTGCGTCTTCCAATTTTAAAAAGCTAAGATTACCATGAGCTCTTTTGGAGCGTAAACGTCCAACAATTGTAACCTTAATCGCCTTTTTCTCTAGCTCTGCAAAGTCATTAAGTACTTCAACTATTTTATGGCTTCTGGCAGTACTGGCCGGATATGGATCAATTCCTTGTTTTTTTAATTCTGCTAATTTTAGTAAACGCTCCTCACGTTCATTTATGTGGGTATCTGGCATATTGTATATATTATTAAAAATTAAATGTTATAAAACGCTAGATTGTTTCAATTTTCAATTTACGAATTTTCAATTTACAAACAATTTTTAATGAATTAATTTTAAAAATTTTTAAAGAAAGAATTTATTTGTTTTTAAAAACATTGAAAAATTAATAAATTAATTCATTGTTTGTAAATTG
>JAGLNE010000097.1 GCA_023139655.1 Candidatus Parcubacteria bacterium | reverse complement strand
CTGGCGACAGCCAGACCGTCGCCTGGATAGGCGACACAATGAAATATTTTTTGAAGGAGGCGAGTTTTTTAGATTGAATATTTTACCTTCAGGAACGATTTTTTTGCGTAATACCAGAGTATTCTGAAACTCAGTATTAAGAAATCGTTTATGATGGAGCCAAACTCGCCGAAAGCTTTAAAGCAAACTAACATATATTCTTGGTCTACTTTGTAACCCTCTTTGTCTCTTTTTTGAATGTCGTTGATTTCATCAACAACAGCTTTGAAAGCCTTACTTCTTTGCAAACATGCATTATTAAACATTTCCCCAGGTGTCTGCATGGCTGTACCTCCTTATTTAGCCTCCTTCAAAAAATATTTTATTGTTAAGAACAATATTTCATCTAACATATCGGCGTATCTGAAGTTTTATTTTCTTTGTCTGTTATAATTTTGCGGAGCAACAACAGATAAAGAAAATAAAATTTGGGAGAGCGAACGTTAAAAATTAAATTATTCTTTTAAAATTCTTTCTGTAAACGTATAAATACTTTCATCGCCACGTGCTTCGTTTAATAATTCTCTCGTGAAGAAATCAAAGAGTCGAATTTTGATATTTTCTAGGACATATTCACCGTTGACCATTTTAAAGAAGATTACGTTTGATACGTAGACACATGAGCCAGTTTTTTGGTAATAGAAAATACTATCAAGTGATTCATGAAATGTGTCAGATTCCTTTTCTGTGAATTCTTTCTCTAGACCATCTTTGTATTCATAGCAATTTTTATTTTCTTGTAATACATCGATTTCTTGATCTTTGATTTCTGATGATTGTTTATTAATAACTGAACATCCAGTTATTACGATAGTCAATAGTATTAAAATAAGAATTTTTTTCATAGATAATTTTAAAAGAATAATTTAATTTAGCTCGCGAACCAGATACGCCGTGTTATGTGATGTAAATTATTTTACTTAAAAATAACAAGAAGTAATGTCACTAATACTAAAAACCAGGTCCCTATAGTTAATGACCGTGACCAAGACAACTGTTTTTTATTATATTCATTTTGTTCTTTAATGAGTTGTTTTTGTAATTGAAAATTTATGAAAGTTGAGCCTAAGTGCTGTTGCTCATCTACGCAATTATCAATTTTGTCTTCTAATTGCTCTAATGACATTTTAGTATTAAAGATGCCCATATTTTTAAGTTAAATAATTTATTTCATATAATGTTTTGTATATGCGAAGTTTTGGATTTTTCTTTTGGTATAATTGAGCGGAGCTCTACCAAAAGAAAAATCCAAAATTTGGGTGGAAGAAATTTGCGCTCATTATTAATAAAATTAATAAATGCAAATTTCTGTAACCGCATATACTTTGTTATACGCTCCGCAGGGCAAGCGATAGCGCAGAGTTTTCAGTAAATAATTTTTGTTTTTCGTGTTGACTTATTTAAACTTATTTGCTTAAATAACGTTAAGCATAAATCATATTTCTAAATTTTCAGGAACCGCATAGAGTAAGATTGGTTCTGACGGGGACAAACCTGTAATTATAACGGGAAAATCCCGTAACTGAATATGATTTATGCTGGGAGAGTTCAACATTGACTCTCCCTTTTTATTTTTCTAAAAACAAAAATTATTTATTGAAAATTGCGTATAACAAGTTATATGCGAAAGTGTTGTTAATTTATTTAATCTTACTTAAAATTATATACGAAATAGGTTAATATAACAAGTTCTGTTTACACGAATTCACAGGTAATATAAATTTATATAAAAATAATTAATTTTCTTGTGTATAAAATCCCGCATCATCTGCGTGGTGCGGAATAAAAAACCCCGCAGTGTAGGCGGGAATTTTTTGTTGCAAAATATTTTACGATGATTAATCATAAAGTTCATGGTCAAATATCCCACGCCAAAAGGGGATTAGGCAATTACCGGATGGTGGAGGGTTTTTATTTGATGATCAATTACGTCTGATATTTTTTCGGCTTGAATTTCCAGTTCATAGTGAGTCTGCAGGTTTAGCCAGAAGCGCGGGGAATTGCCAAAATATTTGCCCAGCCTAAGGGCGGTGTTGGCGGTAATAGCCCGTTTGCCATGGGTGATTTCGTTTATCCGGCGCGGCGGAACCGAGATGTCTTTAGCCAGCCGGTATTCAGTAATTTCCAAAGGCAATAAAAATTTTTCTTTTAATATTTCACCGGGATGAATCGCCGGTATTTTTTTTCTAATCATATTTTTTTAAGTTAATGATAATCTATGTTATTTGTTTGCGATATAAATTATTTCATTATTGAATATCCACAGTAATTTAAATTTATCAAAACCAATTTTTTTTAAGGCAGATGTTTGTTTTGTTAATGACATGGGCATGTCTTCTTCAAAAGCGTGTCTTAACCAGGTTTTTAATTCGTCTCCAGATAGATTTTTTCTTAGAAAATTTTTATATATAGCTTTAATTCTATCATTGATAATTTTTGATTCATGCTCATAGAAATCAGCATTAATAAATAACCCACCATCATTTAAAGAATTGAATATTTTTTCAAATAACCACTTCTTTTGTTTATGGGTAATATTGTGTATAGCGATTGCTGAAATAACTACGTCAAATTTTTGATTAAAATCATAATCCCTAAAATCAATTTCCAATAATTTTATTCGATTTGAAAAAGGCAGCAGATTTTTTTTAGCTTTTTCGATCATGATTGGTGAAAAATCAATGCCAGTAATTTTAGCTTTTGGAAATCGTTTTGCTACCAGCTCCATGCCATGACCAGTGCCACTGCCTAAATCTAAAATATTTATTTTTTTATCTCGATTAAAAGATATTGCGTTGATTAATTCGTTGTGCAGCTCGTTGTTTTTAAATACAACTTTATTTGCGACAGTATCGTAATCATCTACTGTTTTAGAAAAATGTGTTTTGATTTTGTTCATAGCAATATACAAGTTTATTTATATTTAGGATATTTTCAATCGTACGATTTTTTCGTACGTTTCATCACCTTTTTTGAGGTTTAATTTTTTATTATAAAATTCATAGTCAAATACCCCACGCCAAAAGGGGATTCGTAGGCGAGAACTTGGGGAGTGTGGTTAAGGCCGTCCAGGAGGCCGAGGAGGATAAGGATTGATTTAAGGCCGCATTGTTCTGCTTCTTCGATCAGGTCATCCGGCAAATCCAGGATGTCTTGGGTTTTTTGTTTTTTTAATAATAGAAGGAGTTTATTGTCAAATTTGGCGCCGCGCGCGGAAAAGCCGCCCGGTGCGTCGGGGCTAAGGCGATGCGATAGGTCGCCGGAGGCAATAATGCCGACACGGTGCCTTGAGTCCAGCAGGGCAGCTTGAATTTTTTGTCCGAATTCAAAGTGTTTTTTATTATCTAGGCCGGAAGTATTCATGGGAATAATATTTATATCTTTAAGCTTTTCGGTAAGTAAAAAGAGCGGTACAGCCGCTCCATGGTCTAGTTTATTATCGGTGAAAAAATGTAAAGAGTTTTTATTTTTGAGAGTAGCTTTAATCAGCTGGGCCAGTCCCAGGTTGCCGGCCCAGGTTTTTTTACTGGAGCAGTCGCCGAATTCTTCAAAATTCGCAACATACTCGGTATTTTGGTTTAGAACAAAGGTTGATTCCAGGGCCTCACCGTGCGGTGAGATAATTAATATTGTATCAACTTGGTTTTTTTTCAATTCCTCAGCCAGTTTATTAAAAGCATTTTGTGTGTCTTTTAGCCTCGCCAAATTCTCCTTCCCGATCAAGGGAATGAGGAGGGGAGGATGAGGGGTTATAGCGGCGAAAACAATGGACATAAAGCAGTAAATTACAAATAAGAACCAAGCAATAAATAAGCACCAAATAATAAATAACAAATAAGCGCCAAATTTCCCTTCGACTTCGCTCAGGACAGGCAAATCACAAACAAACTACCGTTGTTTGTGATTTTAGTCATTGGTATTTGTAATTTATTTGTTATTTGTTGTTTGTAATTTAAAAATTACGGATTAAGCATTTCATCAATCTCTTCCTGCAACAACTCATCAGTACTAGTACCAACTACTGCCGGCGAGGTGGTCGCGCTGGGATCAATTATTTCTATATTTTCTTCTGAGTAAACCTGGCTAATTGCTTCACCCTCGGCGTAGAGTTCAAATATTTTCTTAGGTACTGTAATGATATTTTCCCATTTGTAGCCCAGTTCTTCAAAGATGGCACCGCTAGTAAAACCGCGGCGTTGCTTATTATCAATTACATAAACTCCAGGTGAAGTGTCGGTTTTAATAAGCTCACCATCGCCAAAGATAGTCGGTTCCACTGTTTTGTAACTGGCCAGTTTTTCTGGAGTCTCCGCGATTATCACCCGATTTCTAAACTTGGTTTTAAGAAGGACTGCGTCCCAGAGCGGGGCCTTAGTGCCTTCGGAAACATAGTAGATCCCGCCGGTTGATTTGTCTTGCAGGAGCGCCCCCATTGGGTAAGTGGAATCGGCAGTGATGGGTACTCCTTCATCGTAAACATTAATATCATCCCAGCTGGCGTCAATTATTTCTTCCGGGTTTATGCCGATAAGGCGAAGGGCCTCACCTGAGGCAAAGCCGCGCCGTTTGTCATCAACCAGCAGAAATACAGTCCCGCGCGGGCTCCGGACCAGGGCGTATTGATGGAATTTGATCGGATCGCCGGTTGGATATTTTTCCAAATCAGATTTATTTACTTGGATAACTTTATTAATGTCATAACGAGAGGTTAGTGCCCCCTTAGTAAGGAAGGGCCGGCGTACGCCATCCTTGATCAGCCAAACGCCAACTTCGCCCTTTACCTGAAGTAGGGTATTGGAAGGGTAAAGAACAGTAAAATATTTAAGCCAGAGTTTAAAAAAGTTGAAATTGCCATTATAGACATGCGGGGTATAATTATAGAGCGCGGCCGTGGCCCGGTTTTGGGGCGTAACCACAGAGTCCGGCCGGCCGGTGTTGGTGAGAGTGTAGGTTTGCCCGGGCCGGTATTTATAATGACTGGGGTTCTCAATGTAATCAAAGAATTGGAGCGAAGCGGAATTGATCTGCTTGCCGATGCCGCGCCAGCGGTCATTACAGCCGCCGCCATCCGGACAGCCATAGCCGGTAGCCCAATCAAGCTGGCCCTGTGTGGGGGTTTTATCATCAATCAGGCTTTGCTCCTTCTGGAGAAGGACCAGGAGGAATTGCGGGTTCATCGTAACTGACTCGCATTTAAGGGTTTTTTCCGCTTCAGTGGGATTATCTGAGAGATTTATTGCGTCTTCACAGTCCCAGTTGTGGGCCGCGTTGTAGATTATTTCGGCGGTAGATTTCGTGTTTCCTTCATGATCAGGAAAGCTGCGGCTGGAAATATAGCCGCCTTTACCCTTGAGGAACTGGTCTATTTCCGCCAGGCTCATTGAGCTTGCGTCCAATATCTCCGCGTCACTAATAATGAGATTAGGGTCAAAAGTTATTGCCATAACCGGGGAGAAAACCAAACTGATGCCGATAATAATACTAAAAAAGAATAGGGGATTAGAAAATTTCATATTAAAAATTTTATTAAGTAATAAATTGATTTACAATATTTTTATTATACTATATTTTGCTTTAATATTCTAGTTAATATTTAGTACTTGACTTTCGTTTTTTGTTCGTGTATAATAGATATATAGTTCATTTGAATCTGTGGATAAATATAAGACTTTTTGCATAAGGCCTAAAATATGTCCATAAAAACAAAAATTCCCTGCCCGTCACTTTGGGTATAAAAATTGACGGGCTGGTCAAAAGTATATAATTTTAAATATTTAATCATTTAATGTTACGTGTTGCATGTTGTGTGCTGTGTGATACGTGCTATAAATATATGGGAAAAAATTTAACAAAACGTCAACGCGAAATTTTGGATTTTATAAATGATTTTTTAAGGGAGCATGGTTTTGCCCCTTCGTTGCGCGAAATTGGCGATCATTTTGATCTGTCCAGCCCGGCAACGGTTCATGCCCACATTGAGAATCTTAAGTCTAAAGGCTTTTTAAAAAAGTCATTTAATGAAGCGCGTTCAATTGAATTAAATTCGGTTAAGGTTAATTGGCAGGAGGCTTTGGCCTTGCCCTTAGCTGGCTTGATTACGGCCGGTGAACCAATTGAGGCTGTTGAACAAAACGAAACCATTGCCGTACCGGCTGATTTGGTAACAGACCGGGCCAACTCTTACGTCCTTAAGGTCAAGGGCGAATCAATGATCGAGGAGGGGATATTGGATGGTGATTTTGTTATTGTTGAGCGCAATCCTTCGCCCAAAAGCGGTGATGTAGTGGTGGCGCTTTTGAACAACGCCTATGCCACGCTTAAGAAATTTTACCGCGAAACCAATCGTATTCGTTTACAGCCGGCTAATTCAAGCATGAAACCGATCTACGCCAAAGATCCATTGATCCAGGGAGTGGTAAAGGGAGTGATTAGAAAATTCGCCTAATGACATATAATTAAATTATTACACTTACGGACAAAGAGTATAATTTTGGCTGGTATTTAAATGTTTCAGTTTAGAGACAGCAGACCACAGACAGCAGACCACAGGTTTTTAAAAGCTATAAAATTACTATTCGCATTCTGTCGTCTGTCGTCTGTCGTCTGCGGTCTGTTGTCTAAAAGCGTGGTTGATAATATTTAGATGAATTGAGTGCTTGAATATTGTAATAGAAATAAAGGTTAATAAACAGTAAGTGTAAATTGGCGCTGCCGCAATACCAGGGTTTACCCCTAGGATATTGTGGCTTGCCATCTGCACTGCCTGTCCCGAGCGCCTGTCCCGAGCGAAGCCGAGGGGAAGCCGAGGGATGGCTTGCCATCTGTGAAAATTTTTTTAAGATTTTTAATAATACTATGAACGAGAAGATAAAGAAAATAAAACAATTTGCAGAAGAATGTTTAAGTCACGATACTTGTTCAGCTCATAATATGGACCATGTTATGAGGGTTTATAATTTAGCAATGAAAATTGCCGAAAAAGAAAAGGTTGATAAAGAAATAATTCAGGTAGCGGTGCTATTGCACGACATTGGCGGACCGAGAGAAAGAAACGACCATACTGGAAAAGTTGATCATGCCGTGGAAAGTGCCAAGATGGCAGAGCCATTCTTGCAACAACTTGGTTTTTCAGAAAAAAGAATAAGGCATATATTGGATTGTATAATTACTCACCGCTATCGCAGTAAAAATAGGCCGGTAAGCGTAGAGGCAAAAATAGTATTTGATGCTGATAAACTGGAAACAGTTGGCGCGATTGGTGTTGCAAGAGGATTTGTTTGGGTTGGTAAAAATAACGCTCATATTTATAGAAAGGTTGATATAGAAAAATACAGCAAAGAAAATCTTGGCGGCAAGATTAACGGTAGAATAAAAGATAAAACCAAGCATAGTCCGCATCTGAATTGGGAAACCAAAGATAAGTATATATTAAAATATTTATATACTAAAAAAGCCAAAGCACTAGCCAGAGAAAGATTGAAATATTTAAAAAGTTTTTTAAGTAAGCTTGAAAGAGAAATTAAGGGGAAAGAATAATTATTGCTTTAGTAATATTATTGATTTAGCCTAGGTGTTTACGCCTAGGTGTTTATTTTGTAAAAATAGGTAAAATGTGCTATAATTACAATAGAAAAATAATAATTTATTATTAATAATTTCTCTAACAATGGCGAAGAAAATCTTCATTATAGAAGACGATGCCGCTCTGCTTTATGGTTTGCAAGCCAAGTTTAGGGTTGATGGTTTTGAGACCTCAATCCATAATGGCACTGGCACAATAAATACCGCCATAGAGCAGATTAAATTAGTTCTTCCAACTGCGATTGTACTTGATTTGATATTGCCTGATACTGAGGGTTTTGAATTATTAAAATCAATTAAGAACGACAAACAAATCAACAATATTCCTGTTTTTATATTTACGAATTACTCCGATAAAGCGGTTAAGGAACGCTGTCAGAATATCGGTGCGGAATATTATTTTATTAAATCAGAGCTTAATATAGATGAGTTTGTTAATAAAGTAAAAAAAATAATAGATAATCGAGAAAAAATAAAAAAATAAAGAAATATGTCTATAAAAAAAGCAATTATTATATTAGTGATCATCGCTGTTGTTGGTATTATCGCCGTACTAAGCCTTATGGGCGGGTCCGAAGAAATAACATACAAGACCGTCAAAGCTGAGTTGGGTAATATTATTCAAACCGTTTCCGAGACCGGTACGGTTAAGGCGGATAAAGAGATTGATCTGAATTTTTTAAACTCCGGCCGAATTGCCCAAGTTTTAGTTAGTGTTGGCGACACTGTAGTTAAGGATCAGTTGTTGGCCGAGCTGGAACACACTGACCTGGATATTAAAAAACAGGAGGCTGAGGCCAATTTGCAGGTAGCCCGCGAAAATCTTAATAAATTAATCGCCGGCGCGACCAGTCATGATATTGCCGTGGTCCGGGCCGGTGAGGCCCAGGCTAAAGCCGCTTATGAGTCGGCAAAAATTGAGCTGGAAAAGACCAAGAGTTCAGTTAGCGAGTCTATTCGGCAGGCCGAAAAAACTTTGGCCGATCTTATGTCCCCACTAGCCTCTGACATTACCCCGAGTGAGCAAGCCGTTGCTACAGCGAATACAAATCTTAATAACGCCAGAGCTACCTACCAGAACGCTTTGGATGACGCGATCGAGACTGCCCTTACAAGTGCGGAAGAGAAAAATACCATTGCCAATAACGCGCTTGATGCTATCAACCGGGTACTGACCGACGAAGACGCTAAGGATCAGCTATCAAAATCAGACCCAGGCTATAAGACCGCTACCGAAGGAGAATACGCCGAAGCACAAACACTCTTAGCGAGCGCAAACAGCAGTTTGCTTATAGCCAAAACTAGTACTACTAGCAGCAAAGTGCTTAATACTCAGGAGAACACGATTTCTCTTCTTAATAAGGTTTTTTCCGCTCTGAATAATTGTTTTAGCGCACTGGAACACAGCATTACTTCTTCTGCCTTTACCCAGACCGAATTGGATGCTTTCAAGGTTACTATTAGTACCCAGCAGACTGCCGTGGGTACGGCTATAACCGCGGTTCAGGGTAATAAGCAAACACTTTCAGACGCGATTTTAAATTATGACACCAAAGTAGCTGAGAAAGCAGACGCGCTTGCTACCGCGGTCGCCAACTATGAAAAAGCCGTGTTAGACGCCGAGAATGCCCTCGCTACTGCCCAGCTTAGTGGTGACAGTCTGGTGATAGCCGGTGAATCAAAAGTAAATACCTCTAATGAGGCCTGGTTTGTCGCGCGAGCTAAGCTTAGCCAGATTTTAGCACCGGCCAGCCGTTATGATGTGTCGCTTGATCAAGCCAGGGTCAAGCAGACTGAAGCGGGGTTAAATAATATTATAGAACAGCTTGAACATTCTCGCGTTTATGCCCCGATTGACGGGACCATTACCCGGGCCGATTACGAGAAGGGCGAGCAAGTGAGTGCTAGCGGTGGAGCCGCGATTTCCATGCTCGGGCAGAATGATTATGAAATTGAAGTGCTAATTTCAGAGGCGGATATTGCCAAGATTGAGCTTAAGGATCCGGCGGAGATCACCCTTGATGCTTATGGTGAAGACATTAAATTAAATGGTGAAGTATTTTTTATTGAACCGGCGGAAACCGTGGTCCAGGATGTGATTTACTATAAAGTATTGATTAGTTTTGATCCCCTTGAGCACGCTGTAAAATCCGGTATGACTGCTAATATAATTCTTACCACAGCTGAAAAAAGCAATGTAATAACCGTTCCCAGTCGGTCAGTTGTTAGTAAAAATGGCACTGGTAAGTTTGTCCGAGTTTTAGTTGGCAAAAATATTGATGAACGTTCGGTCGTTTTAGGTCTAAGAGGTGATGAAGGAATGGTTGAAATTTTGGACGGAGTTAAGGCCGGGGAAATAGTAGTAACTTCAATTGTTAACGGCAAATAATACTATGCTGATTAATATAAAAGACCTAAAGAAGCAATTTGAGAATGAAAAGCTCGTGACCAAGGTACTGCACGGGCTTTCTTTTGTTATTAACGAGGGCGAATTTGTGGCGATCATGGGCCCGAGCGGTTCTGGCAAATCAACATTAATGCATATAATGGGTTTGTTAGACCGGGCCAGTGAGGGGAAATATGAATTTGCCGACCGGGATGTTACCACTATGAGTGATAATGAGCTGGCTGATCTGCGTAATTCTAAGATAGGTTTTGTTTTTCAGTCATTTAATTTACTTGCCCGGACCACAGTCCTGGATAATGTTAAATTGCCATTGACTTATGCTAAAGACAAAAAAAATATAGACGATCGCGCCCGTAGAGTGCTGGAAGATGTAGGCTTGGGGCACCGCTTGGATTATTTTACTAATCAAATATCGGGCGGTGAAAAACAACGGGTAGCGATTGCCCGGGCGCTGGTCAATAATCCTTCAATTATTTTTGCCGATGAGCCGACCGGTAACCTTGACTCTAAATCCGGTATTCAGATCATGGAGATATTGCAGAAATTAAATGAAGTCGGCAATACCATTATTCTCGTTACCCACGAAATCTATACAGCCGAGCACGCTAAGCGGGTAATAAATGTCCGTGATGGTTTGATTGTGGAGGATAGGCCGGTAAAAAACAGGCGTCTAGCGCATGATGGAGATTTATTGAAGTAAGGTACAAAGAACAAGATATTTAATAAAGGATACAAGACGCAAGACGCAAGAAACAAACAAATTAAAAGGCACAAATTAGAAGATACAAACAGTTTAACATTTGAATTTTTAATTTGAGATTTGTTTGTATCTTGCATCCTTGTATCTTGTGTCTTTAGGGTTTATTTATTGCGTCTTGTATTTTGTATCTTTTTATTTTATGTTCAATACCATCACTCAATCCATTCATACTTCACTAGCCGCTTTGCTCGCCAACAAGGGCCGGAGTTTTTTAACTATGCTCGGCATTGTTATCGGTGTCGGGGCGGTAATTGTGATCATGGCGGTTGGTGCCGGCGCTCAGAGTTTGATTTTAGCCCAAGTAAAATCACTGGGCACCAATATAATCGGCGTTATGCCTGGCGGGTCAGCCGAGGAAGAAGGACCGCCTGTTTCAATGATGGGTATTTCAATTACTACTCTGACCTATGATGATGCCATGGCATTAAAAGAAAAGAAAAATGTGCCAAATTTAATTGATGTGGTCGCATACACCAAGGGGGTGGGCACGGTAAGCTGGGGCGCGCATTCTTATGATACCAATTTAAGCGGCTGCAGTGTCGGCTTTACTACAGTAGAGGACGGGGAATTAGATCAAGGCCGTTTTTTTACTAAGGAAGAAGAACGAAATTTAAGCCGGGTGATTGTTCTTGGCTTTACGGTTTATAACGAATTGTTTGGTGAGTCTGAAGCAATCGGACAGCGGGTAAAAATTAAAAAACATACATTTTCGGTAATTGGGGTAATGAAAGAGCGGGGAACAGTTGCTTTTCAGGATTACGACGATCAGGTTTTTATACCGATCATGACTATGCAAAAGTTGATTGCCGGAGTCAACCACCTGGGTTTAATTCGGGCCAAAGTTGACCATGAAGACAACATTAACCAGGTACTTATGGATGTTAAGCTGACCCTGCGGGAGCGGCACGATATTATTGATTCAAGCGGGAAAAATGACGACTTTACAGTACGCAGCGGCGCTCAAGCCCTGGATATGATTACCACGGTTACCAATGCGTTAAAATATTTTCTCGCGGCTATGGCGGCGCTGTCTCTTTTGGTTGGCGGGATTGGAATAATGAATATTATGCTGGTGGCGGTAACTGAGCGGACGCGGGAAATTGGCCTTCGCAAAGCGCTTGGTGCCCGTACTGCTAATATCATGAATCAGTTTTTGCTTGAGTCGGTGGCGGTTACTTTACTTGGCGGGATAATTGGGATAATCGGCGGCGGGATAATTTCCTTTTTAATCGCGGCCGGGGCTAAGTTCATGGGATATGATTGGGCTTTTATTTTATCCATTCAGTCAATATTATTAGCGGTTGGGGTATCGTCAATCGTCGGGATAATCTTTGGCCTTTACCCGGCCCGCAAGGCCAGTAAACTGGAACCAGTAGAAGCCCTTAGATACGAATAAACGTAATATAAATATTTCTCCCCTCTCCTTAAGAAGGAGAGGGGCCGGGGGTGAGGTAGTGTTTATGCATATTTTAGACACAATTAAATCAGCCACAATCGCGCTTAAGACCAACAAGATCAGGACGGCGTTAACGGTTTTAGGTATGGTAATCGGGATTGCCAGCGTGATTATTGTTTTTTCCGCCGGCGAGGGGATTAATTCTTTGATCGTAGGGGAAATAGAATCTTTTGGCGGCTCAGATATGTTTGAAGTAGAGATTAAGGTGCCTAGCTCTAAGTCCGGCACAGCCGGCGAGCAACAGAGCGCGGCGGCTATTGCCCAAGGAGTCCAGCCGACGTCTTTAACCCTTGAAGACTACGAAGATATTCTTAAATTACCCAATGTAGTTGATGGTTATGCCGGTATTATTGGTCAGGAACAAGTAAGTTACGGCAGTGAAATGAAGTTAGCTATGGTGCTTGGACAAACCAGTTCATATATTGAAATAGATAAAAGCGAGGTTGAGCATGGGCGTTGGTTTACCGCTGCCGAGGATCGGTCATTGGCGAGTGTAGTGGTATTAGGTAAAGAAATAAAATATGATTTATTCGGCGACTCAGACCCGATTGGCAAATCAATAAAAGTTAGAAAAAGTAAATTTCGTGTTATTGGCGTACTGGAGGAGCGGGGCGCGATGATGACCTTTGATTTTGATAAAATCGTATATATTCCGATTCGAACCCTACAGAAGAGAGTAATGGGAATAAATCATGTTCAATACCAAATGTTTAAAGTAGCTGATGTAAGTCAAATTGACGACACGGCGGAAGAAGCCCGTTTTATTTTGCGGGATAATCATGACTTGCCTCATCCGGAGGGTCCGAGCCAAGGCATTTTTGATACCGGCAAGGATGACTTTCGGGTTGTAACTATGGTTGAGTCCATGGAGATAATGGGTACAGTAACCGGAGCGATTACTCTTTTACTTCTGGCAATAGTGGCCATATCTTTGGTTGTCGGCGGGGTTGGGATAATGAATATAATGTATGTGGTGGTAAGCGAGCGAACAGCGGAAATCGGTCTTCGGAAAGCGGTTGGGGCGAAATATCGGGATATTATGTGGCAATTTTTAATTGAATCGGTATTAATAACTATTTTTGGCGGAATTATCGGTACTAGCATTGGGGTTGCGATCTCCTGGCTGGTGTCTTTCGGCGCCAGTGCTTACGGTTTAAATTGGGAATTTGTCGTTCCAATAAAAGCTTATATTGTTGCTCTGGGTTTTTCTGGTATTTTTGGCTTGGCTTTTGGGGTGTATCCGGCCAGAAAAGCCGCTCGTTTAGAACCGGTAGAAGCGCTTAGAGCTGAATAAATAAGGTTATATTACTAACTCATGATTACGCGCTTATCGCGTAAACGAAACTATAATTAATGTAATTTAAACAAAAACAAGGATAAGAACAAGTTTTATCTTAGTGTTTTTGTTTAAATTACATTAATTATAGTTTCTTCTAAGGTAAAAACGTAGCGCGTAAGGTGGGTTATTATATAAATTATATAAACAAACAAGGGAAATTTGTCCTTGTTTTTTGTTTTTTGTTTTGTTATAGTTAAAGAGTTATATGACCTAAAATATTTTTGCTTTTTAGGTTGAATTGTGTTTTAATATATAGTTAAATATGTTTATAAAACGAATCGGGATTGATCTGGGCACTACCTATACTTTGGTTCATTTGCCTAAACGCGGGATTGTAATTAATGAACCCAGTGTTGTGGCCGTGTCGGTTAATGACAAAAAAATATTAGCGGTTGGTAATGAAGCCAAAGACATGCTTGGGCGCACTCCGGATAGTATTATCGCGGTTAAACCGTTAAAAGACGGGGTAATCGCCGACTACCGCACTACCGAAGCCATGCTTAGGTATTTTATTAACAAGGCGGTTGGCGGGGTTAAGCTTTTTCGCCCGGAAGTAATGGTCGCGGTTCCGGCTGGTATTTCTTCAACTGAACGCCGGGCTGTGATTGATGCTACCATTGCTGCCGGAGCCAAGGCTGCCTATATTATCAAAGAACCAGTCGCGGCCGCGATCGGCGCTGATATTCCGATCGGTTCGGCCAGCGGCCATATGATAATTGACATTGGCGGTGGGACAGCGGAAATGGCGGTGATATCTTTGGGTGGGATCGTATCTTCAATTTCGGTCCGGGTGGGCGGCAATAAATTTGACGAGGCAATTATTGAATATATCCGCAAAAAATATAATCTGGCGATCGGGGAGCGTACGGCCGAAGAAACAAAGATCAATATCGGTTCGGCTCTGTTTCTTGAGAACAAATTAAGCTACGAAATACGGGGACGTGATATTTTGACCGGCTTGCCGCGGAGTATTACCGTTACCAGTAGTGACATAACCGATGCCCTCCAGAATGAGCTGGAAGCGGTAATTAGCGCCGTTAAGAAAGTTCTGCACGATACTCCGCCCGAGTTAGCTGCCGATATTATGGATAAAGGGATGGTTCTTTCCGGCGGCAGTTCGCTGCTTAGGAATTTTGAGCAATTATTATCGCGCACTACCGGTGTACCGGCCTATTTGGCTGACGATGCCTTGTTGTGCGTAGCCAAAGGCACGGGCATTGCTTTGGATAATTTGGATAGTTACAAGCGCAGTATTTTAGCTACTAAGTAAAAAACCCCTGTCATTCTGATTCCGCGAAGCGGGAGAAGAATCCCGTGGATACAGCCACGAGATCCTTCGTCGCTTTCCTGCCTGCCGGCAGGCAGGGCTCCTCAGGATGACATCTAGTTGATTATTAGTTTGCAGCATTCGCATTATATTATCAATTCATATTATGACTATAGGAATCGACGCCAGCCGAGCTAACCGCGAACATCGGACCGGGACCGAATGGTACTCGTATTATTTGATTCGCTGGATAGCCAAGCTGGACCTGGAAAATCAATACATACTTTATACCGACGAGCCGCTTAAAGGCGGTTTGTTGGATTTGACTACGACGCGTTTTGATCCTACTCTCAAGCCAATAGAGACGTGTTTTGATAATGACGGATATCAGGTCATTAAATCTCCGGGTAATAATTTTCGGGCCAAGATATTAAATTGGCCCTTTAATTTTTTCTGGACTCAGGGTCGTTTTTCCTTGGAAATGTTATTTCACCGACCGGATGTACTGTTTATACCTTCCCATACCCTGCCCTTAATTCATCCCCGGCGCAGTGTAGTTACGATCCATGATATTGGCTATGAACGCCGCTTTACTGTCTATGATACCGCCCCAATGGGTCCGGAAGGCAGGCAAAAGCGGCGTTTTTTAAATTTTATTGTTCGTATTTTTACCTTTGGTAAGTACCGGGCCAATACTATGGATTATTTAAAATGGTCCACTGATTTTGCCCTTAATAAGGCTGACCGGATAATAACTATTTCCGAATTTACTAAGCGCGATATAAAGGAGTTTTATAGCACCAATATAGACAAGGTAACAGTAGTACCTAATGGTTATAGTGAATCTATATATAAGCCCTTAAACGATTCGGCCAAAACCAAAAAAGTATTAGCTAAATATGGGATTGAAGCGCCTTTTATATTTTATATCGGCCGGATCGAGCGCAAAAAAAATATTCCGGCCTTGATAGAAGCGTTCGCTATTATGAAGGAAAATAATCCCGGATTGAAAGAAAAATTAGTTCTTGTGGGCGATGCCAGCTATGGCTATGATGAAACAAAATATATGATCCGTGAGTTTGATTTGGTAAGTGACGTTGTAATGCCTGGCTGGGTTGAAGAAGACGATGTGCCATATCTTTACTGCGCTGCCAGTATTTTTGTTTTGCCTTCGCTTTATGAGGGTTTTGGCATCCCCTTGCTCCAGGCCATGGCTTGCGGCGTCCCGATTGCCGCTTCTGAGGTAACATCTATTCCCGAGGTAGTTGGCGATGCCGGGCTCTTATTTAACCCTAACTACGCGCTGTCAATTGCGGAAGCATTAACGCGTATAGTTAATGACAAAAAATTACAAGCTGAGTTGATAGAAAAAGGCTTAGAACGGGTAAAAGATTTCAGTTGGCAAAAAACCGCTAAAAAGACTTTGGAGGTGATAACGTATAAAGATTAAACTACAAATTTACAAATTTTCGTATTATGCTTTGTCATTCTGAGCCGTAGGCGAAGAATCCCGTGGATACAGAAACGAGATCCTTCGTCGCT
>JAGLNE010000096.1 GCA_023139655.1 Candidatus Parcubacteria bacterium | reverse complement strand
GGTGGATTCGCCAGGCAATTACCCGGGCTTTGGCCGATCAATCGCGGACGATTCGCATACCGGTGCATATGGTAGAAACGATCAATAAGTTCCAGCAGATCGAGCGGCAGCTTATTCAGGACCTGGGCCGTGAGCCTTTGCCGGAGGAAATAAGCGCCGAGATGGGCGAGGAGATCGACAAGGTCCGCCATATTATGAAGATCAGTCAAGATACAATATCACTTGAAACTACAGTGGGGGATAACGAGGAAGACTCAACCCTGGAAGACTTTATCCAGGATGTTAAAAATGTTACGCCCGATCGTTCAGCCGCGCTGCAGCTGCTTAAGGATTATGTCCGGGATGTTATCTCCCAGCTAAGCCCGCGGGAACAGAAGATCCTGGAAATGCGCTTTGGCCTGGAAGACGGCGTGGCTCATACTCTGGAAGAAGTCGGCCGCGAGTTTGACGTAACCCGCGAACGCATCCGTCAGATAGAAGCCAAAGCTTTGGAAAAGATCCAGCGCCATGAGGGGATTCAGAAATTAAGGGACTATTAATAGAAAATAAGATCAAATAAAAAAGAGCTGGTGTTAATTTACACACCAGCTCTTTTTATCCAAAATATTATTTTGAAAATTTTTTGCCACGTGGCATGCCACGTGGCAAAAAATATGTTTTAAAAAATTATTTTTATAATTCTTTTATGTTTTCTATAATCTCATCATGAATAATACCGTTAGTGGCTGCGTACCCGCGCTGATTGCGCGGGTCTTTTTTATTGTAGTTAAATAATTTTCCTTTTGAATCAGTAAATTTACCACCAGCCTCGTGAACAATAATGTCCGAGGCACAGACATCCCACTCAAAGGTTTTGGGTGTGGTGTTTAAATTAATATGGCCTTTTTTGTCAGCAATTAAGCAGGCCTTAAGGGAAGAGCCGTAAGTTAAAATCTTGGGTATACCTAGCTTTTTTGCCAGCCTTTTTTCCAGGTCAGTCGTATGGTTGCGGCTGGTAAGCATAATAATATCTTGCCATTTGCTTACTGGTGCGACCTTAAGTAATCGCGGCTTATGCTCGCCCTGTTTGGCCCAGACCCCACCGCCCTTGATCGCATAATATATCGTTTTTGCTGTCGGTCTATAAATAACCCCCAGGATGGGGCGATAGGTATTATTTGCTTGTTTTTCTACCAGGCCGATCATAATCGTGAATTCCCCGGTTTCCTGGATAAAATCCTTGGTCCCGTCAAGCGGGTCTATTATCCAAACCAGCTCAGCGCCAAAGCGCTTTTTGTCATCAACGCCTTCTTCGGAAAGAATCGGCCAGCCAAATTCTCTTAGTCCGCTTACTAAGACCTTATTTGACTCCAAATCTGCCACAGTTACTGGCGAGTCGTTTCCTTTATCTTTGATATTTAAATTCTGGCCATAATAAGAAAGCACGGTTTGCCCGGCTTTTGTAATAATATTCAATACTTGTTCAAGAATTTTATCAATGTCTTTGATCATTATTAACATTATATCACAAAAAATATAGATTTATAATATTGAAATTGACACTGGAAAATGGTAAAATAACTATATGAAAATTTTTCACAGCTATAAAGACAAAAGAGAGAGGGAAACATTGATTGTGATTAATTTCGCCCGTCTTTTATTTGTCGGCTTAATTATTTTTGAAATATTAAATTTTTTGCGTATTTTACAATTCAATACCCAATTTACCTGGCTGGGCCTGGTAATTACCTCCATATTTATTCTAACACTCCTGGAGATCACAGCCTATAAATATCGGCAGAAAAAGGGCCATTATCTTCATTGGTCAATCTGGATAATAGTAACAACCGCTCTGAGCCTGGATGCGGCCGGTGATTTTTTTCATCTTTACGGGAATATATCCTGGTGGGATCAGGTTGTCCATTACTCGGTAAGCGTTATTATGGCCTTTACCTTGTTTGCCGTGATCAATGCTTTTTGGATCGATAAATTTAAATATAGTTTACTTTTAAAAGAAGGCAGATTAAAGCTGGCCTTATTTCTTGCCACTACTTCAACTATTAGTTTGGGGGCGCTTTATGAAGTAGAGGAATATCTGGAAGATGTTTTTTTCCATACCAATCGTTTGGGCCCGGGGACAGATACCGCCAATGACATAACCCTGAATATACTGGGCGCGTTAACTACGGTTATTATTGTGTATGTTTATTACTTAATAACCCACAAAAGAAAAATTATTGACTAAATTATTAAATTCAAGAATACAAAAAAGCTCCGTATAAACACGGAGCTTTTTATTTTTTATATCTACGAAATCTACAAACACGATTTGACCCGAAGCAAATCTAAGGGGCCGGGGGTGGCGCCGTTTATGATCTCATTGATCCGGTCTTGGCCCAGAGCCTCAATGCCGCAGGCTTTCATTTCCGGTGAAAGAGTGGTTGGTAGCGCACTTACGTCAATGCCGGCGTTTTCAAGCATAGCTTCTTGGTCCGACGACAAAAAAGGATGGTCAAATTGGGTCGGCGCGCTTGTCCCGGCGCCGGCGCTTGATTGGCTATCCATGATTGATGACGCGTTAAGGAAGCTGGAGATCAGGCAGGCCTGGATATTGAACGGATTTTGCGTATATACATAGAGAGCCAATCCGCCCAGAGTAATAATTGAGGACAAGAGAAAGGTAAGAAAAATTATTAAAAAATATTTTAAAAAAGCCCTTGGTTTTTTTTCTTCTGTCATAAAATTAAATTTTATAAGTTAATAAGTTGTTAAAGTAAAACAATACTACAATAATTATACTAAAAATATCCTAATACCGCAAAATTTCTCAAACAAAACAATCCCGAATACTCGGGATTGTTTTTAAAAATTGCTATAAATTTTATTTACGCTTTTTTTTCTTAGCCTTTTCCTCTAGCATAAGCCGCTTGATCTCAAGCCGCTTGGCGGTTTTGTGGGAGTGTGTTTTTCTCTTTTTCCCCACCCCAGTACTTCTTTTTGCCATATTAATTTTTAATTTAATAGTTTATTATATTATAGTTACTATAGAAGAAATATTTTAAAGTGTCAAAAATTTGCTCCCGCCTGGGTTTGCTCGCAAGCTTGTGTTGCAGGCAGGGGTCGCACAGAATTAAGCACCACAAAACGCCCCTATTGGGGCGTTTTGTGCCGTTTGTTCGCATACTCGGACAGCTTCCGAACTTTTTTATTAAAATTTAATTATCAAAACATTGAAATTACTGCCTTAAATTGTATTTTAAGGTAAAAAATGTTAAAATAAAGAGAGAATAATATTTCTATGTAATTCTATAAACATAAAATATGGTGAACCAAGCGAAAAATAAAGAAAAAAATTTTTACAATAAGCTGTTTGCAAGGAATCCTGTACCCATGGCCATTAGCGAACTAAAAAGCGGAAAATTTATTGAAGTTAATGCCGCTTTTTTAAAAAAATTGCATTATAAGATGTCTGATGTTATCGGTAAAACCGCCGTTGATTTTAACATGTTTGTCCAGCCTGAAAAACAAAAAAAAGTAAAGGATGCTCTGCGAAAGAAAGGATATATACAAAATGCAGTGCTGAAGATACGTACAAGTAACGGGATAATATTAGATAGTATTTTTTCCGAAGAAATCCTTGAGAACCAAAACAAAAAATTTTTACTGACTGTAATTATTGATATAAGCAAACACAAACAAAACGAGAAAAAGATAAAAGAAAATTTGGACCAGCAAATAATATTAGCTAAAATATCGACAAAGCTTAATCGATATAAAAATTTTCAAAAAACGATGAGTCAAATATTGGAAAAAATCGCTGTCCACATTGATGCCAGCCGTACTTACATTTTTGAAAACAGTTCTGACGGAAAAACCTCTACCAATACTTTTGAATGGTGTGCGGATAACATAAAACCACAGATCAGTAATTCGCAAAATATATCTTTTAATGAAAATTTCTTTTTTCTAAAAAATTTACATAATAAAAGTATATTTTTATCCCGAGATGTCTCAAAATTGCCTATAGATATAAGAAAGGCATTAAAACCGCGGGGCATCAAGTCAATTCTCATTTTACCGCTTATCGTAAATAATAAATTTTTCGGCTTCATCGGTTTTGATAGGGTTGACAAGGCAAAAAAGTGGCAAGCTTCCGGAATAATTATGCTCCGAACAATCGCCAATTCCATTTCCGGCATCTATGAAAATAAACAGAATATTAAAGAAATTAAATCCAAGACAGAGCAAGTCAGCCGGGAAAAAAGTAAAATTGAAACAATTGTCCAAAGCATTGGCGACGGCGTTTTTGTAGTGGATTGCGATTTGCGGATTTTGCTTATTAATCCGATTGCCAGTCGAATGTCCGGATATTCGGAAAAGGAAGCACTGAATAAAAAGTATTCCCAAATTTTACGATTTGTCCATGAATCCAATCCGCGTATAGCAAACAATGATTTCATCATCCAGGCCATAGCCACCGGAGAAACCCAATCAATGCCGAGCGACACTTTGCTCATATCTAAAAAAGGTGAGAAGATACCGGTGGCGGACAGCGCCGTCCCCCTAAAAAATAGTCAAGGTGAAACTATCGGCTGCGTAATCGTGTTCAGGGATGCTACTCGCGAGCGAGAAATTAATCGGATGAAATCTGAGTTTGTATCACTCGCCTCGCATCAGCTTAAGACCCCGATGACAGGCATCAAGTGGATGAGCGAGCTGATGCTTAAAGAAGATCTTAGCGGCAAGCAAAGAGAATATATGGATGATATTCGTGAAAGTACAAACAAGTTAGTAGACCTCATAGACGATCTACTTAATTTATCACACATTGAAACAGGCCGTCATTTTAAGGTTGTTAAAAGAAGCACTAACTTGAGCAAAATTATTAAAGAAGTTATAGAAGACAAGCGAAAATTTGCTCAAGTTAAAAAGGTGAATGTAGAATATGAAAAAAGCCCGGTCAAATTGATGTTAAATATTGACCGCGATAAAATCAAACTATCACTGGGCAATGTCCTTAGTAATTCCATTAAGTATTCCCACGAAAACGGAAAAGTCTTGATAAGTTTCAAAAAAAGGGGCAAAGAAGCTGTTGTCAGGATAAAGGATGACGGCATTGGCATACCGCAGGCTCAGCATAAAAGAATATTTGAAAAATTTTTTCGCGCCCACAACATAGCTCAAGCGGATTACGGTACCGGACTGGGCTTGTCCATTGCCAAATCAATAATAGAGACGAATGGTGGACGTATCTGGTTCAAATCCAAAGAGGGTGGCGGCACCATCTTTTATATTGGATTGCCCCTGAAAAATATTTAATACTTAAGAAATAATTTATGCCTAAAAAAATTCTTGTCATTGAAGATGACAACGTGCTGCAAAAAGCCATAAAAGATGCTCTGGAGACCGAAGGCTATTTAGTGGTTCAGGCTTTTGACGGTGAGGAAGGATTTAAAAAGATTATCGAAACGAAACCAGATTTAATTATTCTGGATTTACTCATGCCAGTAAAGCCCGGTGAATGGGTACTACAAAAAATGAATGAAAAAGGAATTATAGATAAATATCCATTGATTGTTCTCACTATAAAGCGTGATGCGGCTAACATTAACAACCTCGCACATTTAAATGTACAAAATTTTTTGCCCAAAAGCGATCATAGCTTGAAAATGTTGACCAATAGAGTTAAAGAATTAATATAGCCTGTCTCTCACTATTTTCCAACTAAAGTTTTTACGCTGACTAAAAGCGCATAATCGCTTTGCGAGCATTTGCGGACTTCGCCTTCAAATTTAACGCATTGTCCGTTGCTGTCTATGGCTATGGCTGAGGATGCTTCCCTGATGCCGAATATCCAATATTCGTTTCCGAAATCGTGGTACAGCCACAAATTATCTTTTGAATAGCCTTGGATTAAGCCGTAATCCTCCGAATGAACACTATCATAAGAAAAGCTCAGGTCGATTAATTTAATTTGCGCGGGATAATTATTGATAAAAAAAGCCTTGAATTTAATCTGCCCATTGTCGGCATAAAAACTTTTTATCTGGCTATCTATTGTCGCAGCTTCATTATAATCATGCTCGCCAGCCTCAGTCCAAATAAAACCATCCCAGTAATACCAAGTTTGGCCGTCGTCATCGGATAATTGATAATGAATATTACCTCCGTTTTTATTGGCAGTTTCCGTAAAACCGGTCCATCTAATAATATTGGAGGTCTTTAAAGAGTTAACCGGATAAAGGCTGGCAATCGGCATTTCAATATTAATTGAATCGACTTTTTGAGAGTTATAAATTGCCATGCCGTCCCATAGTTTTATCCTGTTGGAATCATAAACATAATCCGCAGAGTTACTAAAATCCCAATCTAGGGTGAGGGCCCTGACTTGAATTGAGCTAGAAAAAAATAAACCGCTAAACAGGGTTATTCTTAATAAAACCAACAGCAAAAAACCCGCGACTCCAATAAGGGAAAATTTTCTTTTTAGCCTGTATCTCTCAACTTCTTGTTTGTCTTTACTGATTTTCTCCGGTGTAATAAAAATATAAACGGGCAAAGAAATAATGAGGAGGAAAAGCTCCAATAAAATCACTATCGCGGACAACCCGATTGTTTTCCATACCCCGGCATAGGTAAATTTTGTTTTTAAGTTGTGGGTTAAGCTGGAGATTCTGGAGATAAAATTCAGCCACATAGTAATAATATTGTTAAGTGAGATTATTTATTATTATGTATTATAGTTTGAAGTCCAAAAGCTTTGCCATTCCGATTATCAAAAAAATAATCAAAATCGTTAAAAAAACAATCCGGACAGCCCAATGCCGGATTTTATTATTTCCATGTAAATTGCCATAAATTGTATATAGCGGAATTGAAATAATGACCAAAAATATTTCTAAGACAATTATTACAATAATATTAACAATGGAAACAGAAGCATGGGAAATTAACAGCTGTTTTTTCTTTCTGCTGATCAAAGAAGTGGTATGAAGTATTAAATTAGTCAATCTTGTCCGCATAGTAATACCTTGATTAAGGCAATGACCCTTTAATTTTATTGGATAATTCTCTTAGGTCTGTGGACGCCTTTTTATAATAATCCAAAGCACCAAGCTTCAACCCCTTTTTTATTTCTTCGTCCTGCCCCAGATTGCTTAATATAATTACAGGGATATTTTTGGTGTCTTTATTTTTTTTCAATTTGGTTAAAACTTCAAAACCATCTATTTTAGGCATTACCAAATCCAATAATACTAAATCAGGTTTTTCCCTGCTGATTAATTTTAAGCCGGACTCACCATCGGTCGCTGAAAGCACTTCAAAACCGCTACTGAGCAATTCAATATTCAACGCCTTTAATAGGATGCGGTCATCCTCCAAAATAACAATTTTATATGTTTTAGACATAAGATTTTTAATAATTTTTTTTATTTATCTTTATGTATTATACCATATTATTTAATAATAAAAAATTACGTGTGTATTAAAAGTTCAAACCCCTGTCTCCTCTAATAAAAAACACCGCTAAATCTATCTAAAATTAGTGGTGTTTTTTAAAAAAATCGGTGCTCGCATACTCGGACAGCTTCCGAATTTTTTTATGTGAAGTTAGTAAAAAATAAATTACAATTTTGTTTTTAGATAATCTCTTTATTTCCGTTATTAATCACCAGTACTTGATTGTCATCTATTGGAATCACATCGATACCTTCAGCCTTATATTTTTCAGCAATTTTATCCATTACTAACCCATACTTTTCACTTTTAGCGTGAGGGATAACAGCAAAATCAATCAAACCCAATCCTGAATATATTTTCGGTGCTTTGCTCGGGTCGTCTGCTGGAACAAAGTGTTCAATGCTATCCATTAAAATTATTGAACCAGCGCTACTACCTGAAAATACTCCTTCGTTATTTATATACTCTTTTATTTTTTTATCTAATCCAATCTTTGCTAGACGATATGCTAAGTAAAAAGTATTTCCACCGCTAACAAAAATAAAATCATACTGGCTCAAATCGTTAGGCATGTATTCGCCTGCTTCAAGTGAAGTTTCATCAACAGTCTCAGCAAATTGACTCATACTTTCAAGCGATTCACTTAACCATTCCGGTTTTGGATCAAATCCATAAGGTACAGCTGCTGTTGTTATAAATAACGCTTTTGATACTTTTGGCTGACCTATAATTTTTTTAAATAGGTCAATGTGTTTTTGTCCGATATTGTGTGATAATAAAAATGCTTTCATAAAAATAATATTATACTTTTTTTTGTGAAGTTAGTAGTTGAAATTATTGAGATAGAAAATCCCATGCTACTCTCTCAACCTCCTCAATCATATCTCTATGGAGTCTATAATCGTGTTCTGTTTCTAGTTTATGAATAGTCTTGGGCATTGGTACTTGTTCGTAGATTTTTTTGACTCCTTCTGCGCTAACTAATACGTCCTTGGTGCTGTAAAAAAATAATTTTTGTTTATCGCAATTCTTTAAGCCACCTAGAATATCATGTTTAGTGGTGTCTTCGAAATAATTTACCGGCAAATCAAACCTTTTTTTGTTTTTAGTGTCATTCGGTGGCATATCTCGATATGAAATTTTTATACCATCAGTTATATCTTCCTCTCTTAAGGTACTTGGCCCAACATGTGACATCACAGCTATGATATGTGTTACATTTGGATTATTAGGACCAGCCAACATCGCCATACTTCCACCTCGACTATGCCCCATTAACACTGTCGGCTTATTACCAAAAAATTCTATTAATTCGTCAACGGCCTTATGATAATTAGTCATTGTATATAGTCCAATATCACCAGGACTATCCCAAGTTCCGGGCGGATCAAAAGATACGGCGAAATAACCTTTGTCGGCCAAAAATTCAACGTGGCTTACCATGTGAGCATAATCCTTGGTATCAAGTTGCCCTGGTAATAACAACGCTAATTTGGACGAATTTTTATCACCATTTGATATTGTAGCTAATTCGAAACTTTTAGTTTTTATTATTTTCATAGAATAAATAAATTTAAATCATGATTTATTTAAATAAAATTTTAATTGTTTGTGGAGATACCTTCTGCCAGACCCGCTCTTTAAAAACTTTTCTCGCCCAATTGCATCATTTTTTATTATATATGCTTCGTAATATATTAATTTCCAGTTTCGTTTCATGGATGTAGTGCGACATCCATGACCATTTTTATGATCATTTATCCTTCTCTTTAAGTCTGAAGTATAGCCGATATACCACGACTTGCCTTGTTGGCATTCTAGTAAGTAAACATAAAACATATTTCTCCTTATTGTAACACTACTCAAGTATAACACAAAAACACGTCAAAAGACGTGTTTTTGTGTTGTGGCAAACTGGACTACTATTCACGTTCCTTCCACGTAAAATGCGCAAGCGCATCACGTGGCTCACGTCAAAAATGGATTCTATAACCCATATTTATATAATTATGGCACGCATTATTTTGATGTGGCGTGCCACGAGATGGCGAAGCCATTTTTCGTGGCTCGCATACTCGGACAGCTTCCGAACTGTTTTAGCCAATATTTAAAGATTATTTTGGAGAAAATTAAGAATCTTATCGATCCATTTATCAATCATGTCGGGCCGCTCCAGATCATGATCTCCATTTTTAACGATAATTGAAGCAGAAAACTCTATGGTCAGACTTTCAAGCGGAACTTTATCGTCCTTATCTCCGTGAATATGTAAAATATTGTCTATATTTGTAATGAACCCTGAGTAATCTTTGTCTTTATTTTCCAAAAAATAAGCCGATGAAATATGATTTTGCTTTGTCATTTTATCTTCTCTCGTGCAATCTTTTAAAAAATCTTCTTCATTTAAATAACCCCCATAGCTCTGCCAATTCACTGCTTGATTGGGTTTTATTTTTTTGGAAACCGATAACGAGAACCAATATCGGAGCAAATCTCTTTGATTCAGCGCGGGAGCAATAAGGATTTTTTTCTCAAATTCCATATCTGCGATTACACATGCAGAAAGACTATGGGCGACAGCAATAAATTTTTTGTAATTTAACTTCTTAAGTTCTGATATAATGTCTTTTAGCTCATTTTTCATTGATGAAATTGTAGTACCAGAAAAATCTCCATCTGACAGCCCGACGCCTGAATAGTCAAAACGAAATGACGAAAGAAGAAGCTTATCGGCCAAGGCTTTGAATTTTTTTTTGGTAGTTGTAGGCCTTTCAAAGCCGCCGAGCATCACAACTACTGTATCCGAATTATTATCAACCAGTATGCCGCGATTGTTGTTAATTTTTATTAATTTTGTTGTCATATTTTCTATTTATATTTTACTTGATATTCATTAATAAATCAAAAAATGTTGTATTTATAGATATTAAAGACTATTTTTAAAAAACCCTCGTACCGGTTAAAACTGTACGAGGGCTGGACGCAACATTTTAAATTGTAATACTTTTGTCTTTCTTTGCAAGACCAAAGAGCGGATGATAAGTTACTTGGGAATTATATTTCTGAGCAGTACGTTCAAGCCACTCCTTGAATGCCCCTATTCCATCTTCGGGATGAGGGCCAATTTTAAGATTTTCGGATATATGAGTTAGGTGGAGGCTGATAATGCTAAACATCGGGCATGCCCGAATTTCTTTTTCAAACGCCTCTTCGTCGATCTCGGTATCACAAGAAACAACACCTGCCCATTTAATATATCCTAATTTTTGGGCAACAAAATTTTCAGCCATAATCGCATAAAAACCCAATGTTTCCAAAAATTCCTCTTCTGTCTCAGGAAAATGTTTTACCTTCAAGGCCCATCTTCTGAAATCTTCAATTCTTTTATTAACCATAACTTTCCTCCTTGTATGGTAGCTATTGAGGTTACAATATTTGTTGTTAAATCAATGGTGTTAGAATGAACGAGATTGTTTAACTTAACATAAAACCAACAAAAAATCAATAAAGTTCGAATCCGAACCACCTCCGTGCAAAACAGCAAAAAAACTTATCTAATTTTAGATATTTTTTTT
>JAGLNE010000095.1 GCA_023139655.1 Candidatus Parcubacteria bacterium | reverse complement strand
TAAGTTATCAAAGGAGTTTTATGAAGTAGCAACATTCAGAAATATTTTTAAAAGTTATCTTAAAATATTTGTAGATCAAAAAAAAGGTTTTTACTCTGGAAAAATAAAAAACCAAGGTATAAATAGAGTTGATTATAAATCGGCATTTTTCGATGAATGGCATATACATTATTCCGATTGGGGTGAGAATTATGGAAGGACTTTGGCGTTGTTTGAAAATACTGACATATTTGAAAAATTGGAAAAATTTTGCAAATCAACCAAGGGAAGTACTATTGATTTGGCCTTGGATAAAATTGATGTTTTATCTAAAGCAGTTATTTTCACAACCCATGCATCAATTTATAAATTTTTTAGTAATTCGAACAATTTTAAACCTAAGTGGCACAGTGATTGCAAAAAATTAGATGTAGCAGGTTTTGAGGGCTATTATAATTATAAAGAAGATGAGATACCGGTTTTTTCTGTCGCGATTAATAAAAATGTTAATGAAGTTTTGATTTTAAATAAATCTAGACTGGGAAATTTTGTTCAGCATTCACCAATTAAAAAAAAGGAAGATGAAAAATACAGAAAAGACATTTTTTATATAAAAATTAAGTCATTTTCTGAAGATAAAAATTTCTTAAATAAATTTATCGCGGAATCTCCACCGTGGCTTAAAAAAATTGATGGCAAAACAGAACAAGAAAATTATTTAAAAGAAAGGGTTTTATTACAAGTGTTTTTGCGTCATGAATTAAAAAAGCATGAAAAGTTTGAGGGCTTTCTTGTGATGCTGGATAATTAGTTTGTTAAAACATTTTTAAACTAACAATATGTAATTCAGGAAAATTGGATGTACAAACAAATAATAACTCTGGCATCTCAAACCATTGCAAAGACTAATATTTTAAAATTTAGTTCGTATAAGGTTAATTAATCTTTTGCAAGAAGTATAAAATATTTATAAAATAAAATAATGAATAAACAAAACTTCCTATATCCTAAAATTAACAGGCCGAAGCTGAATAAGCACGATGACAATTATCAAAAAATATCTTAAAATATTAAAAGATTTTGAGGCTAATAATTAATTTAAACCAAGTATATGGCAAAATGTTTTTTATGTGAGAAAGAGAATCAGTCCACGATAATAACGAATAATAGTGATAACATGATATATAAAGTAGAATGTGTTAATTGTGGTGAATACAAAATCACAGACATGCTGTTAAAGACAATGGATGAAGAAGGAAAAGAAGCCACTATTTGGTTTGTAAAAAGTGGGGCAACTGAATTAATTACTTGTGATAATATAGGACATATCATACAAGAATACAAAATTTTTAAGCAAGCACAATAATGAAAATTAATAACTTTTTAAAATACTTGTTTAAAGTATCCGCACATTGGTTTTTTATTTCCGCCGGAGGTTTTTTAATCTTGATTAGTTTAGTCCAGCCACTATTACCATTTTCAATTGAAAATTTTTGGTTTAAAAAATGGTGGGTTTGGTTTCTGTATTTATTTGTATTTTGGATTATTTCTAGTTACTCTGTTTTTAAAAAAATAAACGATGAAAAAATAATACTGGAGAAAAGAATTGATAATAAAGTTGATTATAAAATAACTGTAAAAAAAACTATATTCAATGATTGGTTTAAAAATAGATCAGATGAAGCAAAAAAAGAGATTGACGAAATCACTACAAAAATTGAAGGAGAGAAAAACATCTTGGTATCAATAACTAGATTTGGATTTGATACACCAGAAAGAAGGATGGACGAATTAAAAAAATATATTGATTGGACAGAAGAGTATGTAAGGATTAACAAGGATTATATTAAAGTTAATTTTTTAATACAAAATATCGGGAATGAAGTTGATAGTGATATAAATATAAGAATTTCTTCAAATTATGATATACATGAAAAACCTGAGCTCGGTGATTTTTTTGACGGTTTTTTAGAAGATGAAATAATGGAGTACCCTGAGAAAAAAGATATGTTTAGTATTTACAACAAGCCAATAACTATAAATAGGGGGAGTAATAAACCACCTTTCAGAGAAATTATTAGTAGTGATGACCATAGTATTGAAATTGAATTGCGAATGTTGAGAGTAAAAGAACCTCCGGTAGACATATTAGTTGATTCAATTTTAATACACAAAGATTCAAAGAAAGAATATCTTTTTAAAATTGTAAGTAATAAAACAAAAAAGCCTATTGAGAAAAAAATACATTTATAATCTAGCTTGTTTTAACATTACATAAAAAAGTTCGGAAGCTGTCCCTATACGCGAGCACCGCAGAACGAACAGGCACGAAAGTGCCTGTTTTTCTTTTATCTAAGCCGATATCTTGATGTTCGAAAATGATTTTACCGGAATTGCTGATATTTTCTATTTTCGAATTAAAATCCGCTATCAATTTAAACGCTTTGTTCAATTCAAGGTCAACCGTGTTGCCAGTAATCTCTAGCTTATTAAATATGATATTATAATACTCTCTTTTTAGCTCATCCGGCTTTTTTATGTCTGATAATAACGTCTTTGCCTGCTTTGTAACTTCAAGTACGAGCACGCCGAAGTCATAGTACTTAGAATTTGCCGTCTTATGGCGCTCTATGGCTTTTATTGCCTCTTTCTCGTCCTTTTCATACTTATGCTTCAAGTTCCTGTATTTTTTCTCTGTGATTTCCTCATCCAACTTGTCATCATAAATCTTATCCAGCCTGTTTTTTGTTTTTGACAGTCTGTTATTTAACTCGCTCAAGACACTATTATGATAAACTATTTCGTCTTGATGGCTTGCCTTGAGCGCTTTTACAACCCATTCAATTAACTTTTTTGACTTGGGAGTTATCTTGTCAATTTCTTTAAGTAACTGATTTTGTATATGTTCATAGCGGTAAAAATCTTTTTGCGAGCAGGGTCGGTGTCTATTGCAATGCCCATACCAATGACTACGTTGTTTCTCCCATGCGATCACACCGCCACATTCCGAACATTTAAATAAGCCTCTAAAAATAAAATTATGCTTTTGATATATCGGCGTGCCTTTTTTATGCAGTACGTCTTGCACTTTGCCCCACAGGTCTTGGCTTATAAGCGGTTCGTGTTTGCCCTCATACTCTTTACCTTTCCAAATAATTTTACCAGTATAGAATGGATTATTAAGATAAGAGTGAACTTGGCTTCTGCTAACCGGCTTGTCGTGCCGATTTTTTAATCCGTCTTTTATAAGTATTTCTGTTAGTCTTTTCAATGAGTGGTTGCCTTTTGAATATATTTTATACATCTTTTTGATAACCGGCGCTTTTTTTTCATCAACGATATGTATTTTGCGTCCTTTTTCTCCAATGGTTTTATATCCTAGAGGCGGAGTGGATGGTAGCCAGCCTTGTTTTAATTTTTCAATTTGTCCTTTCTTTACTTCTTCACTTAGATTATCAATGTAGTTTTTCGCAAATAACATCCTTATCCCCCAATTTAATTTCTCCTGGGAGCGAGAACGGCTATGAAGCACAAGGCTGTCTTTAACTAAGTGTATTTGTCTTTCCTCATCTTTTTCCAGCCACTCGTCAATCAAAACCATATCCTTAAAATTCCTGCTTAATCGATCTGCCTTTTCGCAAATTATAATTTTAATTTTGTTCTTTTTTATATAATCCATCATATCGCTGAAAGTGGCTCTCAGCTTTTTACCGCTCGCACTCTCCGAAACATCGTAAATTTTCTTAACACACATATTTTTCTTGCGCGCATAATCATTCAAAAATTTAACTTGCGATGGCAAAGAGTACCCGGTGTCTTCTTGCTCCTTAGTGCTCACGCGCGCATATAGCACGGCTTTTAATAAATTTTGTTTCATATATTTTTTTACCAATAATAAATGGACGGCCCTGGATAACCCAACATATTGCCCTAAGACAAATTGTCGGCAGAACCGCCCATTTATGGCGACAATAAAAAAGCCTTAGGGTTTAATTGTTGGGTTATCATTTATATACTAGCATATTTTTTGCTTTTTTGAAAGATATAATTTTATTAAAACCTCATAACTCGCTACTAATTGATTGCCAACAGCTTCAACGTCCTGATTTTTTAAATCAAGCCCGAAGTCATCTTTAAGTATTGTTTTTAGCTCACCTACGAGCTGTTGGCTGATCATTTAATTAATTTTAGGTTGAGGATTATTCTTTTTTATTTCAATAACAGCATCAATGAATTTTTTTACTTTTTCTGATGGCTCACCTATAATTCGCTCCTGCTCAATATAATCCTGGCTGAACACCCCCATAGCTTTGCCTAGCCAAACCAATGCTTTTAATCTGGTATTATCATGTTGCGAGGTCTCGGCAATATTTTTTATCTCTCTAAGGATGAAGTCGGCATCTAGCTTGATTTTGCTAAATTTCCTGCGTAAATAGACTCTAACCTTATCATTTCTTAACAATCTGCTAGCTGACACAGAGGCAACTTCATCGCTCAAATGATCACCATAAATATCCTTGTAAGCTTTTGTGGCATTACGGTTATTTGAAATAAATGACTCAGCAAAAGCGATATGTTTATCAATTTCACTTGGCTTTACTATCTCATTTGTCATTTGTTAAATCATTTGTTAAACAAACCAACAAATCAATTTGAGATATTTTGTTAAGCGCGTTTCTTTAAACGCTTAACAAAAAAATTGACCATTTGTTAATTTGTTAAACCTTATATAATAGTAAATGAATTTTAATAAATTAAATTTTTAGGGAGTAGTATTTTGTTCTGTTAAATTTACCATCACCCATGCGCGCATCAAGCAAATATTCACTAACCAATATTCGACAAGCTTCCCTTATAGCGCTTATCCCAAAATCAAGCGATGCATTATTTTTTTTGTCGATAAATTCATTTATTGTAAATTCCCTTCTTTCCTTATCTAAAGTTTCTAAAACAAACTTTTTAGCTTCTTCAATTTTGTTTATATTCCCTGTTTGTCCGCCCTTGTAATCAAAAATTATTTGATTGCCCTCTTCATTGTCGTACCAATCAACCGTAAACGGCCCTGAATTTGATTCTTCCCTTAAAATCGGATAAACGGTCGTTGAACTGCCCGGTAAGCTCCCTGAAGACTTAGTGTCCAATAATAATATTGATTCGCATATTGCGGAAATATCAATTGAACCTCTAAGACTTTCTATGTTAACTTTCTGATGTCTGTCAGCCTTTTTATTATGATAAACAAGGAGAACGGCAACTTCGGTTTTCATAATTTCTTTAAAACAATTATATAATTCGGTGATGTTTTCACTTTTATTTTCATCTAGATCGTGCAATCTACGAAAGCTGTCGAATACGACAAGCTCTATTTGTTTTTCTTTTATAAAATCAATTAACCATAATCTATGTTCGCGATTGTCAATTCTAAAACCTTTGAAATTAATAATTGGAATATCGGGCGTGTTCTCCGTGATTTTTTTAGTTCTTCTCTGTATTCCCCGCAAGGAATTTTCTTCGTCTATCAAAAGAACATTACTTTTTTGAGTGTGGTAATGGCCAAAAACTTTTTGTCCGCTAGAAATTTGAATTAAAATATGAAGAACAAACCAACTTTTCCCGCTTTTGGGCCGAGATGATATTACTGTTATTCCTGTTTTTGGTATGAGGTCTTTTACTAAATATTCATAATCACCATAATTTTGTTTAACAACATCTTTTAAATTATCGATTTTAAAAATATTTTTTTTAGCATTAAATAATAACTCATTTTTTGTATTTTCAAAGTCAGAGATCAATTCATTAATTTCACTTTCCTCCTTATATCCTTTATCAATTATCAGATGACAGGAATTAATCATTTTCCTTAATCGAGATTTTTTCTTGATTATTTCAGCGTGCCGAATGATTTTACCAGTTCCGGTTGTTGTTATGGAATTGCAAAGTTTAGCTAAATAAGTATCTCCACCTATTTTTGTCAGTAATTTTTTTTCTTTAAGATAATTTGCCAAGATTATAATATCGAATTCCTTTAGCTTTCTCATCGCTTCAAAGATTGTGTTATGCGAAATATTATAAAAATCATCACTTGAAATAAATGAAATTTTTTCCGAAAGATTACTATCGACAATTAACGCTCCGAGAAGCAATTGTTCAATTTTAATATTATTAGGAGGTATTTTTTCAATATAATTCTTATCCATATTCTTAAATAAAAAAATCTATCTATCGTAAATAGACGATTTTAAAAATTTTTGGGCCTCAATAAAATCCCAAAGATTAATTTTTGTTTTTCTGCTATGAAATTTATCAACTAGCTCGCCTAGTCTAGATGAGGAGGTAAAGATAAATTCAGCCTTATTTGAAGTAATAAAGTTAACACCAAGAAAATTATTTTTTATTTTTGCTAACAAGAATGCAGAAAGATGAAAATTTGTTGTTTTATAATCCTTATCCATATTTTTTTGCGTTAGTCTATCTACCTGAATTTTTAATCATTAATTCTTGTAGATATGAAACGACATTTTTAAAATCATTTATGATGTTCAGTTCATTCAAACCTCTTTGTATTGAATTTAAAAATTTAACTATAAATTTTAATTCATCAATTTGATACATAAATCGTTTAAATTAATCTCCTAATTATAATTATAAGGAATATGAAGAAATTTAAAATTCGAACTCAATTCGAACTCGAATAATTTTCGCAATAAAAAAATGGCTATTAAAAGCCAATTTTAAAAAGATATTAACAACGAGTGGGGGGCGAGTTTAAAATTTAATTTTCCATTTATACTTATTCGGCTTTGAAATTGCCGCTTTTTTGATATCTATAATTTGTTTACAGCTGTGCTTTGTTTCTTTTAACACTCTGGAGTTTATTCCTTTTATGCATTTATTTAATTTATCTGAAGTGTTTATGACCCCAGTGGATTGGTTTTCTCCTAATTCTTTAAAACTAACATAGTCTACGTCTCTGTTAGTATATAGATAATAAATTACAATACCTCTATCTCCTTTAAAAGGAATTGATTCAAAACCATTTATATGTAAGGCACCTTCTTTATTTTTAAAATTGTAGTTATAGCATACAGCATCTTTGCTATTATTTATCTTGCTTTTAAGCTCTGTAAGTTTTTTAATATCAGGAATAACCTCAGCAAAAATTTCATGCTTACTCCCGCTAGAAGAATACTTTAAACAAGGAATTAGTGACATTGAGTCTTCCGAACATGTTCTGATGTGAATTAGTATATTTTCTTTTTTAAGTTTATTTAATATTTTTTCAGCATCAAATTCAGTTAATTCGTACTTTTCGAGTGTTGGTTTTAAAATATATAAAACCTTTTGTCCGTTCTTTAATTTTTCCAATATTTTTTCTGGATTATTTCCAAAAAGTGACTGCTTTGTTGCAATAGCAACTTTTGACATATGTAGAGTTTCGTTATTCGTTTCAAAATGATTAGATTCAATCTCTTCAAAAATAACATCAATAAATTTATTTATTTCTTTATTCATATTCTTATTTCTATACTTATTTTTTTCATTATACCATCATACTCAATGATTTAAAATAAGCAATTATATTGATTTTTCTGAATAAATATGCTAATTTTAAAATACAATTTGATTACCTAACCCTTATATAGGTATGGTAAAAAATCCAACTAAGGAATAAAGAACTCCTCGTTCAGTTTCCTTAGTTGGTCGCGTCTCGAAAGGGGCACGGACGGTCGCAAGGCTGTCGCTGGCGAGGAGCTTTTTGTTTTACAAATTCATTATTAATAAAATATTTTATGCAAAAAATAATTATAGGATTGTTGCTTGTTGTCCTTGCTGGATGTACTACAGGTGACAAAGAAAATAATATTTCAATATGTGATAAAATTGATCGTAATTGGAAAAAAAATGATTGCTTTACTGATGTGGCTGTAAAATTTCAAGATGATAGTATTTGCGAAAAAATTGTTATTGAAAAAAATTGGGAATTGGATAAGGATGAATGCTATGAAAAAGTTGGAAAATCATTCAATAAATAAACCCTTTAAGTTTTTATTATAATGTCTGAGAGGTTTAAAACAATAAGAATTTTGATTTTTGAAGATGAGCTAAAAGCAATTTCTGTTTTGACAGATAAATTGTTTGAGTTGGAGGAAAATTTGAATAACGTGGAATTTGCGATTACATTATTTTCTGAATACTCCCAAATTGAAGACTATGTAAACAAAATAGTGCAAAATAATTTCGATATAATCCTTCTTGATCGAGATTGTAAGCAAGGCGGCTCGTTTCACGTTCTTAATTTTTCAAAGTTTAACCCGGATAAAATTATAAGTATTTCTGCTATCCCGGAATACAATGATCAGGCGGTTAAAAATGGGATAAAGACAGTGGCATGGAAAGATTGGAATGATATTGATGGCTGGGCTAAGCGTGTTGTCGGACAGGTGAATAAAAAAATTGGCAAAATAACACAAAAACTAGCTTAAAAACTGGTTTGACTTAAACTATAAATCTGTTAATATTAGGTTAAGCCCCATACTTTAATAATGGGGTTTTTGTGTTTAAAAATATGTTAAAAAGAATTTTAAGGTTTTTATACAAACTTAATATTCATAACCTTCTATTCCTAGTATTAACATACTTAATTTTTAAGTATTGGGATGGTATTATTTTTATTGTTAATGATATTTTTGAACAGACACTTAAACTTGAATTGTTGTTTCCGGAAAAAATAAAAAGTATTATATTTAATTTAAAATATGCAATTATTTTATTTTATATTTATTTGTTTTTATGGTTTTTAATTGAAATATATTTTTTGATAAAAAATAAATTTATCGCTTTGTTTAATTACAAAGACATTCAAAAGGACGGTGATCAACCTGTCGAAAATATTTTTTTAGACAAACTAGAAAGAAAAAAAACTGTTGAGGACGTCTCAAAAATTATTGAAAGAAACGGAGAAAGCACTTTTACATTATTGATTGATGGGAAGTGGGGCGAAGGGAAAACATCGGTAATAAACTTTGTGAAAGATGAATTATTATACCGCGTTTATAGAGACAAATTATCTAAAAAAGAATATCAAAGCAAAAAGAAAAAAATTTTTGGTAGAAATGATTATATTTTTTTCGATTTTAACCCCTGGTTTTTTTCTTGTGAAAAATCCATAATGGAAGGTTTCTTTGAGGAATTAAGCAAAATAAATAAACTTAAAAGCGAATCAAAGCTATTGCTTGAGATAATAAGTGATCAAGTAAAAGAATTATATAAAATACCTTTACCGTTTAAAAAAATAAACCTAGAAAATGCTAAGAAAATTTTTGTAAGTAAGCTATTACTAGATAATAAAAAATTAATTATTTTCATAGATGATATTGACCGTTTATCAAATAAAGAAAAAACATTAGAAGTCTTTAAGTTAGTTGGAGAGTTTCAAAATTTAAACAATATAATATTTGTTTTATCTTTTGATCAAATAGTAATGCGCGAAGTCTTAAAGGATGAATTTAAAACTGATAGCGAATACCTTGAAAAAATAATAAATTTTACATACAAATTATATACTGACCTTGATGATATAAATGATTATTTTGCAAAGTCGATAAAAAGCATTGTTGACAACAAAGACTTCGAGCTCCTAAATAAAGAAGTCATTGATAATACTTTCTTTTTTCTATGGAGAAGAAACGCTAACTGGCGTTTTAAAACAATAAGACAGGTAAAAATATTTTTAAGTAGTTTTAAAATAGCCTACAGAACTCTTCAAGACGAAGTAAATGTTGTAGACTTGTTTAGACTATATGTATTTAAAACATTCTATCCTTATGTATATTCAGACATTCCTTTAAATTACGGTGTATATGTAAAGGGCAGTTTTTTTTCTATGAGAGACAGAGACCAGGGGGAGAAAGATTCAATTATAAAACACATTAACGATTTAGTTGAAAACGAGAAAGAAGATGTGCAAAATTATATTAAAGAAAATATATTTAAATTATTTCCAGAGGTTGCACATTATTTTGATAATCACAGTGTAATTCACAATTATGATGATTTCGAGAATAAGCAAAAAATTTGCCACCCAAATTTATTTGATAAATATTTTCTAGAAGATGTTCCAAACAAACATATACCTGATAAAAAAATATTTCGAATACTAAGCAATTGGAATAATTTGTCTAAAGAAAAGAAAAAAGAAATTTTCTCAAGAGATTTAATTCATCCACTTAAACAGTCCTACATTGAAAAAATACATATTCATCTTGATAAAATGCCGGAGAGTTTTCTGGAAATTTTTATTAAAGATTGTTATACAACACTGTTGTATGAAAAAAATAAATTTAATCAAGAAAATAATTACGTTCAATGCGCAAGATTAATATTCAAAGCCATTGATCGTTTGCATAATCATAAACCCGATTCCAGAAACCCAAAACAAGAAATTGAAAGAAAAAAAATAACACAATCAAAATTAATCTTTTATAAAAATCTAATTAAGGAGCATGAGAACATATTTTTTGTCTATGATTTAATTGAAGCATATAAAAAAAGAAAAGGGTGGAACCAAGACGAACACGAAGATTTTTTTAGAGAATTTGATACGATTTTAAGACAACGAATAATTTATTTACTATTTTCTAAAAGAGCAGATATTTTTAATGGCCAACATCCACGAGTAGCATTAATAATGTTATTTAAGTATTTAAAATCTGAAGAAATTAATAATTACATATTTGATATTTTATCAATTAATAAAAAAGTATTCCCATCCATACTTTGGCTGTATATGGATAATTTTGCTAGTGGCAATCTAGGAAACTTCGCTAAAGATTTTAATGCTAAAAAGTTCTATGATTTCATAAACTCTATAGACATTGAGAGCGTATACGACACGGAGGAATGTAAGCGTATTAAAATTTTCCGGGAAGCATATTTAAAAAATACAAAGATAGTATTATATAAATAAATTATAATTTAATATGTTGGTAACAAAATGTAATATTCCAGATATTTCAGATTTGAAGCTGAACGCTACCGGATGTTTTATTGCTGGCTTGCTTACTGGTAAGTATAAAAATATAGACCCTAAAATGGAGAAATATATAACTGTCCTTGTCCGTCTCGTTGATAAAGCAATATATGAATACAAAATGACAAGAGAAGCTGTTTTGGATGAGGTGAAAGAGAATGGTTTGTCTTATAAACAAATAATAAAAAGGGGTAAGGGTCAACTATTACACACTACAGTAATAATTAATCATCTTGAAAATTGTATTAATGCAATCGCTAGATGTAATAAAATATTAAAAAGAATTACCAATAAACACACCTCATCATCTGAAATCCAAAAAGTACGTAATTCAATTGAACATATGGACCAAAGAATAGCAGATGAGGAGAGTGGCCCTGCATCGTTAAATATTTCTGAGGATTCATTAGCTATTGAAATTGTGGGTAATGGAAATATTTTGAAAGTAGAAATTGAAGAACTAGAAAAAGAAATAAGGTATTTATACAATGATATTATTAAGATATAAATATGATTAATACAAGCGAGCTACTAAAATACAACGGACAATTACATGGCTTGATTGATCAAAAAATAGACAGCATCAAAAAAGTATCGACCAATAAAGAGATGTATCTTGCTTTTGTTATTGCAAAAGCCATAAAAAGTTATAGTTCCGTAATGTTTCTATGTGAAAAAAGGCATGGTGAGGACGCTTTTGTGCTTTGTAGAACCCTTTTTGAATTACTCATTAACTGTCTTTATATATTAAACGATGAAAGTGATGGGAGGCTGGAAAGATATTTTGAATTTGATTGGATTATCAGAAAACAAATGTTTGATTATTTAAAAAGCAAACCAGACATGATTGACATTCTAGAAAAAAAAGAAAAGAAATATCCTAACATCATTAAGGAAATTGAATCTGAGTGCAAGAGAGTAAAGGATGAGTATAACTATAGCAATACTTCTTGGTCAGATAAAAGTATAAAGGATATGGCCGAAGAAGTGGGAAGAATTGATAATTATTACACTGTTTACAAAATTCAATGCCAATTAAGTCACTCTAACGCGCGTAGCGTGAATGAGTATGCGGTTGAGGGTGAGAGTGACTTAATTTTTCGAATCGGGCCAAGTGACAACCTTATAGATGAAACTTTAGTAGCGTCATTCGATTTTATGTACCATATAACACTTGAAGTGAGCAAGCTATTTAAGTGGGGAATCGAAGATGAATTAACTACCCTGTCAGATGAATATGTTAAAAATTTAAATGATAACCAATAAAATTATGGGAATTTTTAATAATGACTTTTTTGAAAAATGGCAAACATTAATAGGTAGCGCCCTGGGAGCATTTATTGCTATTATTGGATCACTGTTTGTGTTTTTTATTAAATCAAATATTGCCGCAAGGCTTGAGAAAAAAGAGTATCTAAGAATAATCGAAATTTCAATTACACGAACACTAAATGATTTGCATGTAGTAAGAGAGGAGATGAAGAGTTTTAATGATAGGTTGACTTGGTTAATTGAAAAAATTAATAGTAATAAAAACACAAACTCATATTGTTTTGATAGAACAAACTTTCCAGCACTTCGCGAGATTTTCTTCGACAACAACCTCCCAACTTTTAAAGTAAGAAGTTATTATTTGCATAATAAGATACTAATTGCTGATTCTGGGATTAAATCTACAAACGAGCAACTAAAAGAATTTAAAAACGATTTTTCTTTCTTAATAAGCCAAAATGAGCGAATGGTTTCATTGCGACCCGATCCAGACGATCAAAGGACAAGTTATGCGAATAATATTAAAAGCTTCAAGAATGCCCTTAGTCAATTTACTGATATTAATATACAATTGGGCATAAAGATATTAAACCAAGTCAAAATTTATAATGATTTATTGAGAAAAAAATGGTGGAAAGCTCGTTTGAATTACTGGAAATACGAAGGTACGTGGTATAAATATTTCAAACATAAAAACGAACAAGAAAAATACAGAAGAACACTTGCGTGTGTAGATAGAATTGATGAAGAAATAAAATATTTAGTAAAAATTAGCATTGGAAAAGTAGAAAAAAGATCGTTTGAAAAATTTTCAAAAAATTAAAAATTATGGACGATTTTTTTGATAAAAATTTTATTCAAGGATTAGTAAGCGGAGTAATCATTTTGGTTATGGGTTTTTTGTTGGTAGGTGAATCAAGTAAACGTACCTCTTCGGGAAAATTTTGGAAAGTTATAATTATTTTGGGAGTCGGTATGATGATCGGCGGGATTTATTTATTTATCACATATTTCCCTGACGGTGGATTGTATAATATATATGCAAGTGCAGGTATATCAATTCTAGTATTTGGATATTTATTAAAAAAGACAGGTGATTTTTTTAATTGGTGGCAAAGATAAAAGCGTTTGATTACTCTCTTTTTTTGTGCTAAATTAATTTTACCTCCTTGTTTGGGGGGTTCATAAAAATTCATACAGCAAACCTTGATGCACTTTAGCTTCTTGGAATGCTGATACATGTATGAAAATAATTTTGAACCTCCCTGCCACCCCGGCAGAAGAGCGCTACAATGCGGGGAGGTAAAATTTTTTTCAATCAAGGGTAGCACTGTGAAATTATTTCAGTACATTTGAATTATTTCGTAAAAATTGTATTTACTCGGGGTTAAGTGATTGAGAATTAAAAACGGAGCAGATGTACACGCTCCGTTTTTGTTTATCAAAATTCTCAAAAAATAATAAAAATCTCGTGAGCAAGTGGGCATAATTAACCGGGCGAGACTCCCGGGGCGAGGTGGAATTAACTGAGGGGGGGGGTAAATATATTTTATCTAAACATTAGTCAATCTTCTCATATCATCATAGGCAACTTCCGGAAATTTAAAAGCTATTGACCAGTCCAGCGCTCGTAGCCCGTCCGCCAGTGCGAGCATATAAATTTTAAAAAAAATATCTAAAATTAG
>JAGLNE010000094.1 GCA_023139655.1 Candidatus Parcubacteria bacterium | reverse complement strand
CGGCCTTCGGCCTCGCAATGACAGGTAGCTATCTAATCAATAATAGTCTTATCTTGTTTGATAATTAAGCTAAGCAGCATTGTGCTGATACCGGAAACAATTAAGGTGATCATTAAGGTGGTGATGGAGCCAAAAAAAGGTAGCAGTAAAAAGAAGAAAACAAAAAGTGAAATTCGTCCGATATTTAAATATAATTCGCGGTTTAGCATCTTGTTTACTATATCGTGGTGCGAGTGTTTATAAAAAGCGGCTTCAAGCGGGACAAAATAAAGTCCGGCAAAAATACCGCCCAGTGTTTGCCAGATGCTGGCCCCTACCACGGTGGTTATTAAGCTTCGGCCGATCATAGTTAAGCCATGGCCGATAGCGCCAACACGGGAAACCGAACGGTTGCCATGCTTGTCCATCTGCCGTCCGGCCTCATAGCAAAAGATGCTATGGGCAACAGAGGAAAGAAGATGGACAAAACCGATTCCGATCAAGGTAATAGCGGACAAAAACATAAACATCGGCCACATAAAACTGGTAGCGCTAAAGGTGATTCCCTGCATTAAGTAGATACTGTTTTTTGACCAATTATTTTTGTCAATTATTTTTTTTATTTTTAATTTAGTTTTAGGCACTTTGATATTTTTGGAAAAAAATAATACGCCCGAAGCAAAAACAAGCAATAATGTGCTGGTTAGAAAAACTGATTGAAAATTATAGTTGGTTATTAAATAGGCGCCGATAAGCGGGCCAACAATACCGAACAGGACCGGGACTGCCAGCAGAACACCGGTTTTGGAGCCGCTATGTTTGGCATTGGTAGTACAAAGAAAATAAAGATGGTGCGCACTCCAGTAAATAGCCATGGATACGGCATTTAAAACACCGACCAACAATAAAAATATAAGCGACCCGAAGCTTGGCAGAATAGTTTGCGCGTTATACAAAATAACGTAGAGAATTATATTAAGAATATAGCTGGCGATCAGGACTTGCTTTACTCCCCAGCGGGAAATACGGGGAGTAAGAAACAGATGGGTGAAAAAAACCAACAATAAGCTGGACATTTCGAGTAAAGCAATAAGGGCAAAGCTAAAATTCAGCTTAAGCAGGAATATCGGGACAAATAACGAGATCATGGATAAAGCCATTTGCCTGAATGAATCGGCAATGACCAGCTCATTATATTTGTTGCGCAGAAATTTTTTAAAATGCAGATGATGAAGAATATGTTGGTGTTGGTAGTATTTATACATGGGTTACGAATTACGAATTTACGAATAATTTAGTAAATCAAAATGCAAATCTCCCCTCGGCAAGGCTCGGGACAGGCAAAATGCAAAATGACAAGTCAAAATGCAAAATTATTATTTTTCTTAGAATATTAATTGTAGACATTTTGATTTTTAAATTGTCATTTTGATTTTTGCATTTTGATTTTTGATTTTACTCAATAACCGTGCCGATAAATTTTTTGTTATTTAGGATTTTTTCAAGATTATTAATGTTTTTGCCTTGTGTAATTATTATTTTAAGGCCGAGTTTTTCGGCTAGGGCGCTGGCTACGGGATCAAAGGGCGCGTTAAGGCCCGGGTCCCATTTATTGCCGACGATTGCGCGAAAGTCCGGCCAGGTGATTTTTTTAATTTTTTTGGCAGCTTTGAATTTTTTTGGGTCCTTATCATAAACGTATTTTATATTGGAAAGATTAATAACAGTTTTGGATTTTAATCGTTCGGCCAAGATGGTGGCTACATAATCGGTAGACCAACCAGGCCGCCAGCCAGCCGCGACCATTATACCTTCGCCTTTGGTAAAATGTTTTTTTAAGTTTTCTTTCGTGCGTGGATTTTTATTAATTCGCGGGTGGGCATAGGCGCGGAAGATAGTTTTAACCAGATGCGCATTCAAACGAGTGGTATGTATTCCCAGCCAATCACGGTCGTCCTTAGTTAGGTTGACTACCTTGTTGGCTGCTTGTTGGTATTGCCGGCAGGTAGTGCCCCCGCCAGTAATAATTACAAAACGCTTCCCGGCTCTAATCTGTTTAACAATTAGTTCCCGGAAACGTTTAAGAAAGCGCCAGTCTATTCCCTTGGGCGGTACGATCAAAGACCCGCCAAGGGAGATTATTATGATTTCATTTTTCATACTAAGACCAGTCTTCAATTATTATTTTTTTGCCACTCATACGGACAGTTAATTTTTGCCGTTCGCGAATTTTTAATTCTTTTACAATTTCCGCGGGAATAACCACGGCAATACTTCTTTTTCCCACCCGAGTAGCTTTTCTAATAAATTTCATATGTTTGTTACGTAACATGCTACGTAACAGTTACGTAGCAAGCCTTTAAGTATTTTAGCATTTTTTAGGTAAATAAAAAAGCCCCGACAATTCGAAGCTTATATAAAGGTGCGGACGGTGGGACTCGAACCCACATGGATTGCTCCACTAGCTCCTAAGGCTAGCGTGTCTACCAGTTTCACCACGTCCGCTCTACTTATTTATTTTTAGCTTAATTTTTCGTAATTGTCAATTTTATGGTATAATTTATTTAGCTAGTAACTTAATAAATAAATAATTACTAATAAATCTATGTCTGAAGAAAAAAAATCAGGAGAAACAAAAAAGGAGGGAGCTGAGCAAGCCGATAACGGCAAATTAGCGGCTATTTTGGCCTATCTATTGGTTGGCATTATTTGGTTTTTTGCCGATGAAAAACTAAAGAAAAATGAATTTGCCAAGTTTCATGTAAAGCAAGCGCTTGTTTTGTTAATTGTTAGTGTTGGCGGTAGCATAATCCTTGGCTTTATTCCGATTTTGGGTTGGATTATTTTGCCGTTTTTCAGCATTGCTTCTTTTGCCTTTTGCGTTCTTGGCATTATCAATGCCGCTCAGAACGAGAAAAAGGAATTGCCTTTTATTGGTACTTACGCGAAAAAATTAAAATTTTAGTAAATAGAAAACAGATAATAGAAAGCAGATAGCAGTTAATTAATTCCTGCCATTTGTTTACTGTTATCTATTATTTTTATATTTATGAGTAAACAATTTATTAAATTTTTCAGTGAAATAAATTATCAGGACGTTCCCCAGGTTGGGGGTAAGAACGCGTCACTTGGTGAAATGTATACCAAGTTGACAGGAAAAGGCGTGCGTGTACCTAACGGTTTTGCCACCACTGCCTACGCCTATGAGTTTTTTATGGATAAGTCCGGCCTTAAGAAAAAGATTAAGAAGATTCTTAAAGGTTTAAAAATTCATGATGTGAATGACCTAATGAGGCGCGGGGCAAAAGTCAGGAAAACAATCTTGGAAGCGCCATTCCCAGAGGAGCTTGAGCAGGCAGTAACAGCGGCGTACAACAAATTAAGTAAAGAATATAGGGTTAAGACCGCTGATGTAGCGGTTCGCTCGTCAGCCACGGCCGAGGATTTGCCGGACGCTTCTTTTGCCGGCCAGCAAGAGACCTATTTAAATATCAAAGGGGCTGAGTATGTAGTTACAGCAGTGCATAAATGTATTGCCTCCCTTTTTACCAATCGGGCGATCAGCTATCGCGAAGGCCGGGGTTTTGATCATTTCAAGATCGCCTTATCGGCCGGGGTACAGAAGATGGCGCGAAGTGATTTGGCTTCATCGGGAGTAATGTTTTCAATTGATACCGAATCTGGCTTTCAAAATGTGGTTCTTATTAATTCAATCTATGGTTTGGGCGAGAATATTGTCCAGGGTAAGGTTAATCCAGATGAATTTTTTGTTTTTAAACCAACCAAGGCGATCATACACCGGCGCATCGGCAGAAAAAGGCTGCGTATGGTCTATAATAATGACCCAAAGAATCCGGTTAAAGACGTTAAAGTCAGTTTGGCTGACCAGCACAAACCGTCAATCACTGATGAGCAGGCAGTCAAGCTGGCCGAATGGGCGATGATCATTGAAAAACATTATAATGGCCCAATGGATATGGAATGGGCTTTGGACGGCCGGGATAATCAGCTTTATATTATCCAGGCCCGGCCCGAAACCGTACAAAGCCAGCGCGATGTTAACGTGATTGAAAGTTATAAACTGGAAAAGAAGGGTAAAATAATAATTAGCGGACAAAGCGTGGGCAACAAGATCGGCGCCGGAGTTGCTACACGGATAATGGATATTAAAGATATTGCCAAATTCAGGCCCGGCGAAGTTCTGGTAACTGACATGACCGACCCGGATTGGGAGCCGATCATGAAAATCGCCGGCGCAATCGCGACTGATAAAGGCGGCCGGACCTGCCACGCGGCCATAATCAGCCGCGAAATGGGTATTCCCTGCGTGGTTGGCACTAACACGGTCAGCCAACTGGTTAAAACCGGGCAGAAAATAACCGTGTCTTGCGCCGAAGGCGAGGTTGGTAATATTTATGAGAATGAATTGCCGTTTAAAGTAACAAAAACTAATGTTAAGGGATTACAGAGACCAAAAATTAAGATCATGATGAACGTAGGCGAGCCGGATCGGGCTTTTGCCAGTTCTATGATTCCGAATGACGGGGTCGGCCTGGCCAGGCTTGAATTTGTGATCAATAATTATATCCAGGCGCACCCGCTGGCTCTGATTAATTATAATAAAATTAAAGATAAGGCTGTAAAAAAGAAGATTGACGAAATCACTGTTGGCTACAAAGATAAAAAACAGTTTTTTATTGATAAATTAGCCGAGGGCGTGGGTATGATCGCGGCCGCTTTTTATCCCAAGGATGTGATCATCCGACTTTCGGATTTTAAGACCAATGAATATGCCATGCTTTTGGGCGGCAAGGAGTATGAGCCAAAGGAGAGCAACCCAATGATCGGGTGGCGCGGCGCCAGCCGCTATTACTCGGATAAGTTCCGTCCGGCTTTTGATCTGGAATGCGAAGGACTTAAAAAAGTGCGCGATGAGATGGGTTTGAAAAACCTGAAAAT
>JAGLNE010000093.1 GCA_023139655.1 Candidatus Parcubacteria bacterium | reverse complement strand
TATCAAATGGCAGCCGGGCAGGCAATGGATAAAAAGATCCATAATATGCAGTTTTATTATTTGAATGATAATAGTGAAGTAAATTTTGTCGGTACTGATAAAGAGCTTAGAAATATGGAGGAGAAAATTATTGAGCGTATTCACGGCATTGAAGAGTCTGCTCGGACAGGCAAATTCATTCCCAAACCAAGCATGTTATGCAAGTATTGTGATTTTAAAGATATTTGTGAGTATAGGAAAGTGTAAACACAAGAAACAAGACGCAAGAAACAAGGATACAAACAAGATACAAATTAAAAATTAAAAACTGTTTGTATCTTGAAATTTGTATCTTCTAATTTGTTTGTAACTTGTATCTTGTAACTTGTATCTTTATATTTATAATGCTAAACTAACCTTAGTAAAAATAATGACTTTGAAAACATATTTAATAATAATGATTGCCATGACCCTACTTTGCTGGAGTGCCTGGGCGATGGTTTTGTTTACAATTGACCCAAGTATAACCGATTGGATCGGTTTAACGTTGTTTTATTCGTCACTTTTTTTGTCAATTGTCGGAACAGCGACAATAATCGGTTTTTTACTCCGTTTTGTTGTCTTGAAACAAGAGTTGGCCTGGCGAATCGTAAAAGAGGCGTTTCGGCAGTCATTTCTGTTTGCTCTCTTGATCGTAGTTAGTTTGATATTGTTGTCGCATAATTTGTTTACTTGGTTAAATTTATTATTCCTAGTTATAGGATTAACTATATTGGAATTTTTTATGCTTAGCATGGAAAAGAAATGACATAATGCAAATTCGCGAATGATATGCGAATTCCGCGAATTCGAATTCCGCGAATAATAATTATCTTGTCATTCTGAGCGAAGCGAAGAATCCCGTGGATACAGTCACGAGATCCTTCATTTCGCTAGCGCTTCATTCAGGATGACAGTTGCCTACGTCGCTCAGGATGATATATTAGTAAATTTGTATTGATTTGTAATTAGTAACAAAATGAAGGATGAAATAATAAAAATTAAAGAGGAAATACTTGCTGAGCTCAAAAAAGTTAAGGAAAGCGAGGCTCTCGGTAACCTGGAAACCAAGTATTTAGGCCGCAAAGGCAAGCTGACCGTGTTACTTAAACAGATCGCCGGTCTTAGTGATGAAGAAAAAAAAGAGATTGGCCGCTTAGCTAATCAAACCAAGAAAGAAATGATATCTAAGTTTAAAGAGATAAAGAGCGTAATTTCCGGAAAAGGCGAAGATACTTTTGTGGATGTAACTTTGCCGGGAGAAAAGCGCGTGCTTGGGCATTTGCATCCGGTTACTATCGTGCAGAACGAGCTGGAAGATCTGTTTAAATCCATGGGTTTTATGGTTTTGGATGGCCCGGAGCTGGAAAGCGACTATTTTAATTTTGAGGCCCTTAATATTCCGTCTCATCATCCGGCCCGGGATATGCAAGACACTTTTTATGTAGCGACACCTCACCCTAACCCTCTACCTCACCCCCAGCCCCTCTCCTTCGCAAGGAGAGGGGAGAGTAAAGAGAGGGGGCAAGAAGAAACAAATGTTGATCAATCCGATATGGTGATGCGGACACATACCTCGCCGGTGCAAGTGCGGGGCATGCTTAAGTATGGCGCGCCGCTTCGCTGTGTGGCACCGGGGCGGGTTTTCCGGGCCGAAGCGATTGACGCGGTTCATGAGCATACCTTTGATCAAATGGAAGGCCTGATGGTTGACGAAAATATTTCAATAAGTAACTTAATAGCTGTTATGAAGGAATTAATTAATGGTATATTTGGCCGAGAGGTAGAGACCAGGGTGCGACCGGGTTATTTTCCTTTTGTTGAGCCTGGGATCGAGTTGGATATTAAATGTACGATTTGTAATGGTTCAGGCTGTCCGGGCTGTAAGCACTCGGGCTGGCTTGAGATTTTGCCGGCCGGACAAGTGCATCCCAAGGTGCTTGAATACGGCGGCATTGATCCGGATAAGTACTCCGGTTTTGCCTTTGGCCTGGGCTTAACCAGACTGGCGATGATGAAATACAAAATAAACGATACCCGGCTGTTTAATAGCGGGGATTTGAGGTTTTTGAGACAATTCTAAGCACGTAGCACACAACACATAACATATAACACTAATTATGCAAGTTGAAGTTAAAAAAATAATTAAATACTGTGAGGAATATCTTAAGACCGATAAGTGGCAGGATTATTGCCATAATGGTCTTCAAGTTGAGGGCGCTTTTAGGGTGAATAAAATTATTACCGGAGTTTCGTTTTCACAGGCCTTAATTGAAGAAGCAATTAAGAAACGGGCTAAAATGATTATGGTGCATCACGGTATATTTAAAGCCGAAATTCCTTCGTCGCCACAGATTAAGGGGGTCTTAAGAAATCGTTTAAAAATGCTTTTAGAAAATAATATTAATCTGGCCGGTTTTCATCTTCCCTTGGATGCCCATTCGGTAATCGGTAATAACATTAGTTTGATAAAACTACTGGGCTTGAAAGAGGCTGAAGCGATTAAATCTCCTGATCATGGTGAGATAGGTTTTATAGGTGAATATAAGGAAACGATGAAGTTTAGCGATTTTAAAAATTTGCTTAGTGCGAGGCTAGAAAGCGAACTGTATGTTATTCCAGCTGGGCCTAGTTATGTAAAACGAGTTGGTATAATTTCCGGCGGAGCATCACCAGATTTTCAAATTGCTAAAGAAATGGGGGCTGATACTTATATTTGTGGTGATATTCGGGAGGGAGTAGTACGCGCCATAGAAGAGAGTAAGCTTAATTTTATCAATGCAGGGCATTATAATACGGAAAAATTGGGAATTCAGAATTTAGGAAATTTAGTGGCAAAGAAGTTCAGTATTAAGCACGAGTTTATTGACATCCCTTGTGATGTTTAATAATTAAAACATTCATTCAAAATTTGAAATTCAAAATTAAAAATTTGTAACCATGTACCTATCTCTAAATTGGCTTAAAGACTTCGTAGATATTCCGCGTTCAGTTACGGCGGAGGGTTTAGGTTTGAAGTTGACCACTCATACAGTTGAGATTGACGACGTTATTCTTCAGGCAAGTAAATATGATAATATTGTGGTTGGCAAGATCAAAGAAGTCAAACCGCATCCAAACGCGGATAAACTCCAGCTCGTTTTAGTTGATATTGGTAGTAGCGAGCAGGAAATCGTTTGCGGGGCAAGCAATATTGAGGCTAAGCAAAAAGTGCCAATGGCCTTGGTTGGCGCTAAGCTGCCCAATGGCGTGGAAATTACCGCGGCTGAGATTCGGGGAGTAAAATCCAAAGGCATGCTTTTAGCCGAAGATGAGCTTGGTCTGGGCTCGGACCATTTGGGGATTTTAATATTGGATAAAAACGCTAAAGTTGGTCAAAATTTTGGTGAATATTTGGGCCTAAAAGATGTGGTTTACGAGGTGGATAATAAATCTATTACCCACCGGCCGGATTTGTGGAGTCATTATGGTATGGCCCGTGAAGTAGCCGCCTTTCTTAATACCAAAACCACTAAATTATTTAGAAATTTAGGGCAAGCGGACATTGTAGCAGACAGTGAAGATGTGGAAATAAATCTTAAAGTTGAGAACCAGGATTTTTGCCCGCGCTACATGGCGGTGGTAATGGATTCAATCAAGATCGAAGAGTCTCCTGAGTGGCTGCGCGAGAAGCTGATAGCAGTGGGTGAAAGGCCAATCAACAATATTGTCGATATCACCAACTATGTAATGCTTGAGCTGGGCCAGCCTTTACACGCCTTTGATGCCCGTCTTCTTAAAGCCGAATTTTCAACTGACAATAAGGTTAAGATCGGCGTACGGCAAGCCAAAAAAGGAGAAACAATTACTACTCTAGATGGTGAGAAAAGAGATTTGGACGAGAATATGCTTTTAATTACCGATCAAGCCAAGCCAGTGGCAATTGCCGGAGTAATGGGCGGCGAAAATTCGGAGATCAATAATGAAACCACGGCAATCGTATTTGAGTCGGCTAATTTTGAGTTTGTCTCAATCCGTAAGACTTCTGCTGCCCTAGGGCTCCGGACCGAAGCTAGCAAGCGATTTGAAAAAGCCCTTGATCCGAATCTCTGCGAGCAAGCGTTAAAACGCACAATAGAATTAATTAACAAGGTGTGTCCGTCCGCCAAGATCGTTTCCCAAGTAGCGGACGAGAAAAAATTTAAACTGAACCAAGGTCCGATTGAGCTGGATTTAAATTGGCTTAATGGTTTTATTGGCCAAGAGATAAAAAAAGAAAAGATCGTAAATACCCTGGTGTCTTTGGGTTTTGGCGTAACAAACAAAAAAAATAAATTATTAGTAAGCGTGCCTACCTGGCGAGCGACCAAGGATGTTTCTATAAAAGAAGATTTGGCGGAAGAAGTAGCCAGAATTTATGGTTATGATAATTTGGAGTTTAAAATGCCTTTGGTTAAAATGAAAGCACCGGAGATAAATAAGGAGCGGCAGTTTGAGCGCGAAGTAAAAAATGTATTAGTAGGCCAAGGAGCCATGGAAGTAAAAAATTATTCATTTGTAGGCGAAGAGCAGCTTAAAAAGCTTGGAGTTGAACATAACAAACATATCCGCTTAGTGAATCCGATCACAAAGGACGCAGGGCTACTGCGGCAGTCACTGGCTACAAATTTATTATTAAACGTTAAGACTAACCAGGCTCGTTTTGAAAACTTTGAAATATTCGAGATTGGGAATGTGTTTTTAGAGGTTGATGGGAATTACCACAAAAATAAAAGTGACAAAGATGCGCTCCCAATGCAAGTTAAACGCCTCGGTACCCTGGTTGCCGGCGAAGATGAAACAAATATTTTTGGCCGCGCCAAAGGTGTCGTTAGTTTGCTTGCCAATTATTTTCATTTGCCAATAAAATACGAAGTAATGGAAACCGGTCCGGCCTGGGCAAAGGGCGGGCATAATGCCAGGATAATCATTGCCGGCGCTGCACTTGGAACAGTCAGCCGGGCCAGCCGGGAATGCAAACGTAAAAATAATATTAAAAAGGCAGTCGCTATTGTTGAATTGGATTTGGATAAATTATATCGCGCGGTAAATGCCCAAGGCGATTATAGTTATGAGGAATTTGCCCGCTTTCCCGCGTTAACCCGCGATTTGGCCTTTGTGGTTAGTGAAAAAGTGTTGTATAATGATATTAGGGATGAGATAAGCGGTTTTAGCGAATTGATTAAAAAAGTAGAGCTGTTTGATGTCTATCAGGGTGAGAAATTAGGACCAGGCAAAAAGAATCTTGCCTTTCACGTAGTTTACCAGACTGAGAGAACCTTAACCGGAGAGGAAGTGGATGGTGTACAGAATGATTTGATAAAAAGATTAAAAGAAAGGTTTGAGGCCCAGATACGAGACTTTTAATAAATCGAGAATTAAGAATTAAGAATTAAAAATTAAGAATGAAGAGTTTGTGGTTAAAAATTGCAGGATGCCAAGTTGTAATAATTTTTAATTTTTAATTCTTAATTTTTAATTCTTACTATTATGTTTGAAAATTCAAAAGACATTTTAAATATCGCGATTGCGGCGGCTGTGGTCGGTTTGGCCGGCTTTGCCGCTTGGGGGCTTTATTATTTTGCCCGGATACTGCAGCAGGTGTTTGCGGTTATTAAGGATATGCGCAGCCGTTTACATAAGATAGATGAGCTGATCAAAACCGTCAAGGATAAATTGGAGCATACCACTTCTTATCTATTATTAATATCCGAGGGAGTAAAGAAGTTAGTTGATGTTATTAAGGACAAGGTAGACAACAGACCGCAGACAACAGAC
>JAGLNE010000092.1 GCA_023139655.1 Candidatus Parcubacteria bacterium | reverse complement strand
GTCATTCTGAACGTAGCGCAGCGAAGTGAAGAATCTCGAGGATGACGTAAAGTGTTAATTAAACGGGATTCTTCGCTATCGCTCAGAATGACAGTGAGTAGTCACAAATAACATGAAATCAACCATTCTTTTGGTTGATTTTTTGGTTAATATTTGGTATAATAGTAGTATGACTATTCATGAATTTATCAAAAAAAGAAAATATTTAATTTGGTATGTTAGCGATTATGACGCGCTTGACGCGGAGTCAATTGTTGAGGCAACGCTTAATTATGGCGACTGGGATGATGTTCAGAAACTGATAAAAATCGTTGGCATTAAAAAGATGGCCAAGATTTTTCATAAGCAAACCCATTTTAAAAGCGGGCGCTGTAATTATCATCCGGAAGTAAAAAATTATTTTAAGCTGTATTTTGATAAATATGCATAAAGAAATTTTAACCAAAGAGCAAATTGAATTACTGCCCCTGGTTAAAAAGTTTAATAAGGATTTTGGCCTGGTTGGCGGCACGGCGATCGCGTTTCATATCGGGCACCGGCAATCTATAGATTTTGATTTGTTTTCATTAAAAGAGTTTGAGAACGCTAAAATTAAAAAGAAAATAAATGCCAGCGGCCATAAAATAGGCAAGGTATATCGGGATGAAACCGGACAGTTTACTTTTATAATGAATAATGTGCAATTTACTTTTTATCATTATCCGTATAAAATATTTTTTAATAATAATTTTGCAAACATAATAAAAACGCCGGATTTACTGACTTTAGCAGCTATGAAGGCGTTTGAGCTAGGGCAAAGCACGAAATGGAAAGATTACGTTGATTTATATTTTATAATGAGTAATTTTTATTCCATGAAAGAAATAGAGAAAAGGGAGGAAAAAATTTTCAAGAATGAATTTAACGCGAAGTTATTCAGAATGCAGCTGTCTTATTTTGATGATATAAGCTACGCGCAAAAAATAACCTATCTGCCCGGGTTTGAGGTTGATGAAGACACGGTGAAGAAGAGTTTGATTGAGTTTAGTTTAAAATAATTTTTAAGAAATATACATTTTAATGTATATTTTAATGTATATTTAATTATATGGGATTTAATTTTTTTCAACCAAAAATAAAGCTAGGAGAACAAAGCGTGGCCGATAGCTATGAACAGGAAGAAAAAGAGTGGCTTAAGAATTGTGAAAAGGAGTTGGATAAGCAGGCAGAAAAGATAGCGGCAGAGCCAAACGATGATGAGATTTATAAATTTGAAGAAAAACTGAATTCGTATATAAACACCAAGGAAAAGGAAATTAAAGATGAGATCAAGATATTAGAAAAAGATTTACCTATGTTCAGTGGCCGTGCAGGTGCTATATCGGGACATAATGAGGCCGAGTTACGTATTGGACGACGTAGGGCAGCGCTTGACTTGGGTATCACCCGAGGGGATATAAAATATAATTATTTAAAGAAAGCGGGAATTTTGTCAGACGGTGTTGAGAATTTTGAAAGCAATCTTAAGGTTCCATCACTTAATAAATTTGATAATATTGTTGATGATCATTTAAATGAATTACAATCTGGGTTTAACGCGGGAATGGAAGAGAAAGAAGAAGAGGCAAAAGAGGAGGGCAAGGAATTTAAGAAAGAAGAAATAAATACTAAGGCAGAAAAAAAGACAATTAAAGACCAGCTGCAATATATTTGGCTTGGCGCAGAGGTAGAAAAGAGTAATTTAAGTGATGAAGAAAAATCAATGCTTAAGGCTGCGTATTCAAGAAATTATAAGATCGACCCGATGATGGTCCAGGAATTTGAAGGGACAGTAAAACAAATAAAAAAGTATGGCATATCGGAAAATGATATCAAAAATGCTGATCCAGAGATTTTTAATGAGGCAGAAGAGATTCTAAGAGAGGACGACCCTGAAAAAAAGAAAAATTTTATTATGAAGCATGGTAAAAAAGCGATTATCATGTTTATTGCAGCCGGATTAGTATTGGGGATAGTAGATTCATTAGATGATGATGTTGACCTAGCTTCTAATTATCAATATCCTGAGCTTGACCAAGACGAGGAAGATGAAAATGTAAACGAAGAACCTACCTCAAACACATCGGATAGCGTTGCTCCGTCAGCGGGAAGTGATGTGATGGATGGTGTTGAGGAAGTGGACGAAGAGAAAACTGATGAGTTAATCCCGGGTGGTTTTATTGAAACCGCTGCTGAAAGCGTAGGAGAAAAAGAAAATAAAGAAGAAGTTGATCAACCGGCCTCATCTCAGGCACCAACTGTAAAAACAAACGCAGATGAATTAACTGAAGACACAAAAACATATAAAGATCCTTTTCAAACGAAAGCTGAATTAGCCAAGGCAGGAGAAACTGCCCAAGAAAAAGATTCAAGCGCAAAAGTTGATTTAGACAAAAAAGTAGAATCAGATACAGACAAAGAAAAAGTTGATCAAGAAGAAAAGACAGAAGCTGATAGGGCGTCTGAGAAAGAAGCACTTTCGGAAGTGCGAACCGGCGAGGGTGTTTCACATGTAGTAATGAGACAGCTTATTGGTGGTGACATAGAGTCTGACAGCTTTGAACCAGATGCTAAACATTTGGAAAAAATGGGCTATGATGGTGACCCAACAGATAAAGACAAGATCCAGAAATGGAGCCTAGGTTTGGCGACTAAAATTGTATCGGGTGATAAGAGTGTATTGTCAGACTCAGATAATTTTAAGCCATACTATGATAAAGAGGCTGGATATGATATTCGGGTAAGAGATGTTGGGTCAAAATATAAATTAGTTGGCGATATTGATAGCGGTTTTGATATAGTTGAAGGGCAGGGATCAAATGAAACCGTAGATGAAAATGAATATAAAAAACAATTATTAGAAGAGAAGAAGGGGAATGTCAGTAAATTCATGAAAGATGCTGAAAAGGCTATGTCGGATTTTAATATAAGCCTTGATACTGCCAAAGATGTTGTAACAATGAAGGACGCGATTGGGAATTCCATTATTACTGAGAAGCCGAATATTATACCCAGTGAAGTAATTCAAGCTGGTTTGGATCCAACCGAAAGCGGGATTGAGCAGGACGAGAAGACGGATAGAATAAAAGTGATAAAGACCTGGGCACAGTTACGGGACACGGAGCGGGAAAATAGTAATCGGGCTGAGATAGACGGAAAAAAATATGAGGAGGTAGAATATACACCGTCTGACATTCGCGCTCTTCGTACTCTAAGCCAGGATCATAATTTTGAATTAAACGAAAAAGTGTTAAAAGTTTTTACTAATATGCCGCGCAGCCTTAAGACGTTTTTGCAAGGCGGGGCAGGTGAGTTATCTTATCAAAAAGCTCCCCTAGGGTATATGAAGATATTTGCCTCAGGTTGGGACAAGGGAGAAATAGCAGAAGGTTTGCAAATGCTTTTTAATTTAAAGTACAAGCCAGTAGAGAGTGATATCAAAATAAGTCCTGATGGAATAGTTACCCTTGATAATGCTTATGGCAGAAAAGGCTATAGTATTTGCACTAGTGAACAAAAGGTCGGATTAGACATGCCTGGGTACCATAGCTATGGCATGATCGGTCCACAGGATAACCTAAAACCTGGTGATGATTTGAATTGGAATAGTATTAAAGAGATTAAGGTTCAAACAATGGAGCATATAGGCCAAGAAGAGTCTGAGATGGAAGAGGGTACAACAAAAGAAGCAGCTGAAAATTCGTCAGTTAAGGAGCTTGGTGAGAAAGGTGAAAAAAAAGAAGCTCCGAAAGAGCTTAGTGAAGAGGAGGTAGAAAGAGTGGTAAAGGATATGGACAAGAAATTGACGTCAAAAGAAAAAATACAGCTTAAAAAAAGTTTGAAAAACCCTGGGTCATTTGAAGAAACCAAGAAGATAGTTTACCCGTTAATATCTGTATCTATGGGTGGTGATGGGAAAAAAATAATATTGGAAAGCGCTGCTAATCATGTGATAAAGCGTTTTTTTGACTATTTATCAGAGAAAGATAGTGAAAAGGGGAAGACAGAAGAAATTGATTTGTCAGGTAAGGGTAAAAAGAACAAAGAAGAGATTGAGATGTAAATAATTGTGAAAAAAAATTACCCCGGAACAAGACTAGCTTGCGCCGGGGTAGTGTAATCAGCCGTTTTTTATGGCTGATTTTTTGATGGTGGAGCGTATTGAGTACGCTCCTTACTTAATTTATCGATTTCCTCCTGGTCCGTGTTCCATTGGACTTTAATGGTAACCCGCAGGTTGTTGTTCCAGCGGTCAGTCGGGCCACGGTTTTGGATGACCAATTTTTCCAGCCGAGGATCAGGGAATCCTAATTCTTTAAGGAAAGTTATTAGTTCCTGTAAACGGAGCTGGGAAATATCCGTGTTTTTCACCGGCGGTTTAGGCTTAGCTTTTGAAGCATAAGAGTATATGCCCTCAAAATTACATTTGCCAGTTAACCAGCTTTCTTCGTAGAGTTTTTTAATATTGATTTTTTCCCTTGAAGAAAGGAGACCGCTACCAGGCCGGTAAAGAACCGAAATAATTTTGTTGCCTGGATGATTATGATACACGATCTCTTCCAGGTTAGCCAAGCGATCCTTGATCTGACATGTTTCATGTCTGGAATAAGTTCGGACCACTTTTTTCTTTATTGGTTTTTTTGGTTTCTCCGTGGAAAAGGTGCCAGCTGCAGGGATTTCTCCGAATTGATCCTCGTTAGAGGGTTTTGGGGGTTGCCCATCTGGCTTAGCTAATCGTTTTTCCAGTCGATTAACTGCGTCAGTTAAACGATTGATTGGATCGGCCAGTTCATTAGGCAAAGCACCGGAAGTGGCGGTTCCCTTAATTTCTTCACTGGGCAGAGGAATACCTTCCTCTTTAATATTTTTCATGCAGCCAGTTAAGGAAAAGCCGGCCAACACCATAACCAAAATCGCAATAATGCAATAATTTACTTTTTTCATGGTATCGTCTCCTTTTATCCTGCCGGTTTAATTTTCACATATCCGACTGAATTTTTCTGTTTAAGTAAGTTGGTGGTTGCCTGATTAGCTGTACCGATTTTGATTCGGAACATATTCCGTAGCTGTGTGTCGGTATAACCATAAGGCATCAACGATTGTCCAGTCCTCACCATGACTTTATAAGCAAGGGAATGGGTTAATTTATCTTTCAGACCAGAAATGCCAATTGCCCAAAATTGAATTTTATTACTATATAGATTTTGCCTCTCCGAGTGGATTGTCGAGGCAAATTTCTGGCACATAACATTCAGATTACTGGCCTGCCCATTGTTATCAAAGTAGATAACTTGTTGGAAATTGTCATTTTTCCGTGGTGTACTTGCTGGTTTTTTCTTTGTCGAGCTATTCTTAAGGTTCGCATAATAGGCATAATAGTCTGTTACCGGGCCAGGGTTATACATATAAACATGTACAACATTGATTTTAAAAATCCGGGTAATATTTTTCGCTCGTCCATAGCCAGGAGCAATCCCAGCGGCCGTATTACCAAGAATTCCAGAAATACCTGGTGATGCCCCACCGCTATCTGCCTTAGTAGTGGTTAAGTATTCACCTTCAAAAACTACTACTGCGCGGGATTTACCATTTTGCTGGCCGATTTTTTCTGCCATTTTTGAAATGGCATACTCAGCTACAATATCCCTAGGTGCATTAGCAACCGGTTCGAACCATCCATAACCTACTCGTTTATCACCGTGTTGGCGTGGATGTTCCGAAAGTAAGTGAACATAGCCGTTGTTAGGCCCCAGCTTATAATAGCGGCCCAGCTCCTGGCCGATAAAATACTTCTCGCGATCTTTTAGTTGTTGAGAAGTTAGCCTTTCATCTTTTGAGAATCCAGGTACAGCGTAATAGACAAGAATATTTTTCCCCATTTCGATAATAGCACCGGCACTTCCTATTAATCCAGCTACTGGATCTGTCGGCTGAATGTTGGATAAAATTTCTGTCCTGTCATCATTTGTATTTGAGACTGGCGCATAATTGAAATACACCGATGAATCTGCGATAGATTCAGACTCTGAGCTTGAGTCAGCTAAAGCCCAAGCTGGAATTACAAATGTTATTGCCAATACGGCAATAACCAGTATCATGCTTAAACTGATTTTTTTCATTTCGCCTCCTCTGCCGTTTTGGCATTTAGGTGGAGACTAGACTTACTGCTAGAGTAAGTCTAGTCAAGGTTATTGGAAATTACTGTGTTACTCGCGACGCGTTATAAGAACATGTCGCATTGGTAGCCGTAATTTTGTCCGGAGTTATTGTTGTCTTGGAGAGAGAATTTCCCTCGCCCCAGGCGCGGCTGTTAAGACAGCCGGCATCGCCTTGTTTAACACCGGTAGCCTTTGAGTCGCCAGCGTAATAACCGCTAGCTGAGGCTGGTCCATCAGAGAAAAAGGTAGCGCCCTCGTTAGCCTGTGTTGATTTGACTTTTAGCTCGCCAAAGCCGTTAAGGCCTGTGCTGTCTTCGGCAATGGTATAAGTGGTGCTTGTGCGCCAGTTATCACCCTTTTCAATATTAGCAGTTGTGCTGCCATAAGAGCGGGCCCAACCTTCGGTTGCTATTGGATTACATCCAGGCAGGCTTTTATAAGCTGCCGTCCCTGATGTTTGACCGGCACTAAAATTACCCACCGTGTCATCAACCGCGGCAAAGCTCTGGCTCATAGTTTTGCCAGATATGCCGATGGTTATTGATGATGGACAATCGTCGCAGGCCAGGGCAGTGGTAGTTATGCAAAATATTGTCAGTATTGCCAATAAAACAATTGTTTTTTTCATGTTACACCTCTCTTTAGTTTAAGTTTGTGTTTAATTTATTTTACCCAAGATAAAAATTAATTTCTCACCTCCTTTTTAAAATATTTAATATCTTTCTGGTTTGTCAAAGACCTTCAAATTGAGCAACAGCGCGCAATTTGGGATTTTTTAATTTACCCTATTTTGATATTTTTGTCAAGTTTTTTGTCAATGATAATTAATTAGGGGATTAACGTGAAATGCTTGACAGAATTAAAGAAAATTGCTATATTATATTATTACACACACTCAAATCTACAAATTAATTACAAATCTACGAATATTAGTAAATTATATGACAAAACATATCAAAAAATTTAATATTTATTTAATATTAGCTTCGCTATTAGTTTCTTTAGCAGTTTCTCCAAGTGCTGTTTTGGCTGAATCCAGCATACAAATACTGGATATAAGTTTGGAAAAGCTAAGTGGGTCGTCTGTAAAGATCAAATGGCGGACTGATTTAAGTTCAACCGGGACTATCCGTTATGGCTTAGAGGAATATAATTTAAACGCTTTTATCACTGATAATAAGCCGGCCACCTGGCATGAAGTGGTTTTAAGCAATTTAGCCGGTGAGACCAATTATTATTATCAGATTATTGTAAGTAATAGCGCGGCTGAGACCAGCTCTTTTGTTCGCAAGTTTAAGACTGACGAAGTAAGGGATAATGAAGCGCCAAGCATTACTAACCGTGATATTCCATTTATCGCCGGTACTTTGGCAGTAGTTACTTGGGACACAAATGAAGCGGCTACTACTTTCCTTGAATACGGAAGAGGGGAGTCATATACTAAGAGTATCAGTTCCAGTAAACGAGTGGAAAGCCATCAAGTCGTAATTAAAGGGCTTAACCCCGGGACCGATTACTCTGTTCGTTATTACTCCAAAGACAAGCAAGGGAATAGATCTTCTGTGTTTGAGAGCAAATTTACAACGCGTACTAATGATAATATTGACAAGGCTGGTTTAGTAATTTCTGACTTTCGCCCGAATAGTTTGGAAGATTCTAACGTAAGTGATACTTCTATAATTATTAGTTTCAAAACAAACCGCTGGACTAAAGGCAAAATAACTTTAGCCGCAACAGGCGTAAAGACCAAAAGCCAGGATTTGGATTACAACACATATCACACATCAGTACTGGATAATCTTAAGCCAGCTACTAAATATAATCTCACAGTTTATTTAACTGATGTATATGGCAAAAAGCTGGAAGAGAAATACACTGTTGAAACTAAGAGTGCCTTTATTGGGACTGCTGGTAACACACTCAGCACTATAAGTACTATAGATTTTGGAAATAGCCTTGGTTACTACGGACAATATTATAATTTTCAAGAAAATGATAAAATACTTAAAATTAAGAATCCGGAAAACGGCCCGGAAGCGACCGGTTGGTACTCTTCGCAGTACTTTAGCTTTGCTCAAGTGGACTCTAGTTTAAATTTTGGCTGTAATTTTTTCCCGGTTAATACCGCGCTACCAGGTGACCCCTACCATTTCGCGGTCCATTGGAGCGCGACTTTGAGTGTGCCAAGCACAGGCAGTTATAGCTATTCTATCAGCTCGGATGATGATTCCTGGGTAATTATAGATGGCCAAACTGCCATTAACCAAAGCGGTTTGCGCAAGGCCAAAGAAATGAATGGCACGCTTAGCCTTAGTGCCGGCCCCCATACAATTGATGTATATTACGCGGAACGTAAGCCAAAAGGGGCTTGCATGAGCTTTGTTTTAGATCCGCGCATAACAGTTCGACCTCGCTATAGCGGAGATATAAACGGTACTGGTGGTTCTTTTGAGTCAATCGCTGGCGGTGTTAATTCCGGCTTGGGTGATGGTACTATAGGTACAGGGGGCGTAATCGTCGCCGGTATATCCAACACAGTTTACACTCCAAGTAGCGGATTGTATCGTACGTCGAAGTCACCGGACATATATACGATAATGAACAACCAAAGGCATTATATTTCTTCCCCAGACTCATTCAACACCCATGCTTACCTGTGGGAAGAAATTAAAATGATAAGCCAGCACGGGCTAGAAAAGTATCCCCGCGCTCGCTTGATCAAAAGCCCTTACAAATCTACAATATATTTCCTTTTTCAAAAACCGGAAAATAAATGGCTAAAGATAGCCCTTAATTCACCGACTGTGTTCGTGTCTTATCCGGCAAACTATTGGGGTAATGTTATTACTGTTACTGAGCAGGACGTTTTATCATATCCGGAAATCAAGTTTATTAAAACCGCGGATAATTCTCAGATTTATTATCTGGAGAATAGTGTCCGGCATGCGATCAGCCAAACGGTGTTTAACCGTGAAGGATATAATCCGCATGAGGTGGCGACTATCAACCAAGTTCATATGGATAGTTATTTGTTGTCGGATGAAATAAAATAAGAATAAAAAGATAAATATGAAAAATAAGATAAATAAGAAATTAAGATAAATAAAACAAGCAATCAAAATTAATAAACAAAAGAGGAGGGGAAAAATGAAAAAGCAGTTCTTTATAGGTGTGATTTTAATAACAATGTTGTTGTTTTCTGCTGGTTGTGACGAAAATAAACAAATATCCGGGGTGGTTGTTGGAGTGGATTATATTGCCACAGCATCATCTTTTGGCACAGCAGGTATTGAAAATACTATTGTGGAATTTAAAGATGGGCGCGTAAAGGTGTTTAATGGAATAAGTGAAGTAGTCATATTCCAAAAAAATAAAATTAACGTCATTACGTACAGTGAAAATCGCATTGTTTCTGTAGAAATTATGTGATGAACAAATTTCCGACTTATATCGCTGGGTTACCATGATTCAGCGATATTTTTTTTGCTAATTTTGTCAGGTGGAAAATTTATGTTAAAATCAAGTAGTTAATATTATTTAATTTTTATGGAATTGATCATAAATACGCCGGACCAGGAAAAGGTTGTTGTTTCTGCGGCTGACAAGGGCAAGGTGCTGGACAAACAAGAATTTAAGGCAAAATATGAGCAAGCGGAAAAACTGCTTCCCAATATTGATAAATTACTAAAAATCAATAATTTTAAACTAACTGATATTAAGAATATTAAGGTAAATGATAAGGGAGAAAGCTTTTCGGCGCTACGAATTGGAATTGCCACGGCTAACGCGCTTGGTTACGCGCTTAATATTCCGGTAACAAACCTAAAAGGAGAAAGTGAAGAGTTTAAAAAATATAAATTTAACTTAGTTAAACCAAAATACAACAAAAAACCTAACATTACTACCCCTACAAATCAAGATTGATTACAAACCAACAAATCAGCTACAAATAAAACAAATATACATCTGTCATTCTGATTCCGCGTAGCGGGAGAAGAATCCCGAGTTTAAAGCACTAATCACGAGATTCTTCATTGCGCTTCGCTTCATTCAGAATGACAGAATTTATAAAATTGTTGCATGCTCAGTGAGTAGTCACAAAATTGAATTATACGTATTCGCAATTCGCGGATTAGCGTATATTCGCGGATTAGCATCACATCTGTGGATGAATTGTTGAAAAAACTAGTAATTCTGTGGGTTAATAAGCGTAAAAAGAAAATTATTTATACCCATATTTTACCTCACCTTGAAAAGGGTGGGGATTATTTTTTTTAATAGAGCCAGCTTTAGCTAAAATGTATTTTACCATAAACGGATTGACGAATGGATAAAAGTGGTGTATACTTTTAGTAGATTGGTGAATAGTGGGGAATAGTGTTGAAACCCCGCAAAAACAAAAATTGTAAACAAAAACAAACAAAAAAATCAAGATTAGCCAAGATATTTCGCGCTAGTCAAAGAAAAAAATAAAAAAATTAGCATGGGGATGCTAACTCTGCCTCTTAGGAGGCAAAAAATCGTTTACAATTAAGGCGAAGAAGGGGTCTGATCGTCGCGCAAGCAACTGATCAGCCTCCTCTTGAGTCTTAGTTAAGGCCAAGTAATAGCCATGCTTGTCGTGCTTAGCTGTTAAACAATAGAAAAAAAAATACCCCCATGCGCAGATACTTACACAGTATCTGCGTTTGTGGTTGGATTGGCGTTATTTTAAATATTTTAGGATGCTGTCATTGCGAGGAGCGCAGCGACGAAGCAATCTCGTGAAAGAAGCTTTTATCACGGGATTGCCACGAAGCTTCGCTTCTCCCTCCTGCGCTAAAGCTTCGGCGGGCAAGCGCAATGACAGGGTAGTTTTAAGTCTCATCTTAGTATTTTTGCTTAAATAACATTAATTATAGTTTCTTCTAAGGTAAAAACGCTTAGCGCGTAAGGTGAGTTAATAAAATATTTAAAATTATAGTATATTGACTTGTACTGTATGTTTATTGGTGAATTTCAACATAATATTGATACAAAAGGGCGGTTGGCAATACCGGCTAAATTCAGGGAGCAGTTAAAAAAAGGCGCGGTTGTAACCCGCGGGCTGGATAATTGTTTGTTTATTTATCCTCGTTCGGCCTGGGAGAAGATCGCTAAAAAACTTTCCGATTTGCCGATCAGCCAGTCTAAGGCGCGGGCTTTTTCCCGTTTAATGCTGGCCGGAGCAATGGATGTGGACTTTGATTCACAGGGCCGGATCAATTTGCCTGATTATTTGCGAAAATTTGCCAATATAGAAAAAAAAGCAATTGTTGCCGGGCTTTATGATCGTTTGGAAGTATGGGATAAGCAAGCCTGGGATAAATATAAGCAAAGCACGGAAAAAGAATCAAATAAGATCGCGGAAACTTTAGGAGAATTAGGAGTCTGAGTTTATTGAAGAATGTTATGCACTTATCACGTAAAAAAAGTTATAATAAATGTAATTTA
>JAGLNE010000091.1 GCA_023139655.1 Candidatus Parcubacteria bacterium | reverse complement strand
CCATTGAATCAGACGGCAAAGTTATTGCGGAAGACGGAGTTGAATTATCTTTTTCGGTTAGCGGCACTAATTTGGAAGTGGAAGAAGTATTTATTAAAGAGGGCGACAAGATCAAGAAAGGCGATAAAATCGCGACCGTAAAGACAGAAACCCTGGAGCTTAATGTGCGCAGTGTTTATTCAAGCTATTTGTCGGCCTTAGCGGATTATAACCAGGCTATGGACGGAGCGACAAGTGAACAGATCGCTGACGCGGCTGACAATGTTACTTCAGCGGAAATTTCCCTGGGACAAGCGCAAATTGCTCTGGAAAACACCGAGCAAAGCGCGCAAAAAAGTATTTACGATGCCGAGCAGGACTTGAAAGACGCTAAGGAAATATTGGATGACAACCAGGATGAATTAACCAGCGAAGATGTCCAGGATGCCTATAACTCCCTGGTTGACACGGTTAAGTCAATCAGTATAACTCTGGAAAATATTTTAATTGATTCTGATGAGATAGTCGGGGTTGATAATAAGACTATCAATGATGATTATGAGGATTTTTTAGGGGTTAAAGACGTGTCATCAATGAGTGAGGCGATCGGCAGTTATAAGGACGCGAAAGAGGGTAGGGATGAATTAAACAGCTATGCCTTGTCAATTAACGCCAGTAGTGCTTACCCGGACGTTGACGCCGCGGCTGGGCAAACAAATAACACTTTGGAAACGTTTGAATCCCATTTATATGATATGCAGACTCTGCTGGATGCCTCAATTGTTTCAACCGGGCTTACACAAACAGAATTGGATAGTTTTAAATCAACAATCAATACAAACCGGACAACAATTAACACAAAAATTACCAGCTTAAGGACATTGACTGATGGCGTAAAGGATGCTAAAGATTCGCTTGAAGATTATATTGACGACTACGCCGAGGCGCAAATTGATTTGGCTAATGAACAATCAGACGCTGAGAGAGACATTGAAAACGCGGAAGCTAATGTGCGAAGCAAGGAATTGAGCCTTGAGCAAGCTAAGCGGGATCATAATGATCTGCTGGCGCCTTTGACCGGACAGGAATCGGCTTTGGCGCGCTCAAGATTAACCAGTGCTTCGGTTAGTCTTCAGAAGGCTCAGAACGAGTTGGAAAACGCGACTATTATATCGCCAATTGACGGCGAAGTGGCCAGGCTTAACTACAAGACCGGTGATATTATTGTGGACAATAGCACCTCTGATCCGGTGGCAGTAATTATAAACAACGATACATTATTTATTGGGGTAGACATTGAAGAGGCTGATATTAATAAAATCAAAGTCGGACAAGCTGTTTATGCCGCTTTTGACGCCCTGGATGGCCTAAGGCTTGATGGAGAAGTTAGCTTTATTTCACTTACTTCAAAAACAAACAATAGCGGGATTGTTACATATTTGGTCCGGATCGTGATAATGAACAAAGGCGATAATCAAATAAGAGAGGGCATGACCGCGTTTGTTGACTTTGTAACGGCTGAGGTCAAGGATATTTTAACTGTCCCGGTTAGCGCGGTTAGAAATGTTAATGATACCCCATCGGTATTGAATATAAATGAGGAATGGGTACCGGTAGTAACCGGGTTTACTGACAGTAAAAATGTGGAAATAATAAGCGGATTAAGCGCCGGCGATAAAATAATATACTAAAATGGAAGAAAAATCATTAATAAAGTTTAAAAATGTCCATAAGTCGTATTATTTGGCCAATGGCGAAGAAATACCGGTTTTAAACGGTATAGATCTTGATATAAAAAAGGGAGAATTTGTCGCTTTAATGGGAGAATCAGGCGGCGGAAAAACAACTCTATTGAATATTATCGGCTGCCTTCATTCCTTGACTGACGGCGAGTATTTTTTGGATGGAGAAAACATCGGAGAAGTGCGTGATGATTATACCCTGGCTTTTATTAGGAATAAAATGATGGGTTTTGTTTTTCAGCAGTTTAATTTATTTTCCCGCCTGACCGCGCTCAAGAATATCGCTTTGCCGGCTCTTTATGCCGGAGTTGAAAAAGATGCCAGAGAAGCGCGGGCAATGGAGCTCATGGAGAGCGTTAAAATAGAAGATAGGGCAAAACACAGGCCCACGGAACTTTCCGGCGGGCAACAACAGCGCGTCTCTATTTGCCGGTCACTCATGAATGATCCGGAAATAATTTTGGCTGATGAGCCGACCGGCGCCTTGGACTCCAAATCCGGTATTGAAATAATGAAAATATTTACTGGTTTAAAAAAGCGAAACAAAACAATTATTATGGTTACGCATACATCAGAAGTCGCTAAGTATGCTGACAGAATAATTTACATGCGAGATGGGAAAGTGGTGGATAATAACTACAAATTAACTTCTAAGTATTGATTATACAATGTCATTCTGAATCCCGATTTTTCGGGATGAAGAATCTCGTGGATACAGTCGCGAGATCCTTCGTCGCCTTGCTCCTCAGGATGACACTGAAAAATTATGAAACTGGAAATTGTCAAAATGGCGTTTGAGTCTTTACTAACGAATAAAACTCGCAGTTTTTTGTCTATGTTGGGAATTATAATCGGAGTATCTACTGTTATCGCCGTATTTGCAATCGGGCAAGGCGCGCAACAGGCGGTTGATGATCAATTCCAGGGATTGTCCGCCAACTCTATTCTTGGTTATGGCAATGAGGGGAAAAACCGAAAGCTCTAAATTAAAAACCTCGGACTCCAAAGTTATAGTGGAAAATTGTCCGCATATCGCGGAAGCAACGGCTGTAATACAGGAAACTATGGCTGTTTCCTTTGAGTCAGAAGAAGGTTCTTTTGGCATATCCGGAGTTGAAAGCAATTATTTTGAGATGTCCGGCATAGAAGTTGACATAGGGCAGATTAATAAGCGATGAAGACGTGGCCGGCAGCGAAAGAGTCGCGGTTCTTGGCAGCGGCGCGGCAGAGGCCTTGTTTTTGGAAACGGACGATATAGTCGGCCAAAGCATAAAAATAAACGGCAAAACAATTGAGAGTAATCGGAACTGTTAAGGAAACAGGAAGAAGCATGGGCAGAAGTTCTTTGGATGACGCGGTTTTTTTGCCAAACACTTTTGCGGAAAAAAGCATACTGGGAAGCAAGGCTTTTCTAATGATATTTACATTGGCTGATGATGTGGAAAACATTGAGATCGCGTCAAAGGAAATAGTATCGGTCCTGAGAAATGAGCATAAATTAAGAGATAGCCAGGATGATGATTTTAGAATAATGGATGCCGGGGCTATGGTGGGAGCGGCGCAAGACGCCGCCGCCCTTATGTCTTTACTTTTAACCGCCATTGCGGCCATTACTTTGCTTGTGTCCGGAATCGGGATTATGAATGTTATGTTTGTAACCGTGGCGGAGCGCACCAAGGAGATAGGGATTGCCAAGGCGATTGGCGGAAAGCAAGGGGACATATTAAGCCAATTTTTGCTTGAGTCGGTAATTCTTTCAATGATGGGCGGCGTTATCGGACTTATAATCGGCAATAGCATAATTTTTATATTTCGCAATACCGAGTTAATTAGCTTAGCGCCATCTTTGATGGGTATAATAATCGGTTTTGGCTTTTCCGCCCTGGTTGGCATTACTTTTGGGTTTTACCCGGCCTTAAAGGCAAGCCGGCTTGATCCGGTTGACGCGCTTAGGAGCGAGTAGTGATTGGATTTTAAAATATGATTAAAATGTGCTATAATTAGAGTATATTAATATTTTAATAAAATCTATGAAGCATTTTAAAATCACTGTAGGCGTTATCATTTTAATGTTAATGCTTACGCCTTTTATTTCCTTTGCCGCTAAAGCGCAACAAAAAGGAGATATTGAGCAGGGTACGGGCCTTGCCGAGCCCAATCTAGTGGCAGAACAAAAAGGAATTCATGAGCCAGGCACCGGCATTGCCGAACCCGAGCTAAGGGAAGCAGGCCAGGGAACCGGGCAAGGAATGGAAGCCCCAAAACAAACTATGTTGCAAAACCAGGGAGAAGAACAGCAAAACGCGGTTCAGGCACAAACAGATCCCCAAGGCGATCAAGCTCAGGGCCAGGCTAACGGCAAGGGCCAAAACCAAGCCAGTGATAAAGCAACTCAAAGAAGAAGCAAGGTAGCTAATGCCGTTCAGGAAATGCTTAAAGTAGCCGAACGCAACCAGGGGGTTGGTCAGCAGATCCGGACTATTGCCCAAACCCAGAATCAAAGCCAGGAGCAAATTGAAGCGAGCATGGACAGGATCAAAAATCGCGGGCAGTTAAAGAAATTTTTCTTTGGCCCGGATTATAAGAACCTTAATTCAGTTGAAGACAGGCTGGCAAATCATACGGAAAAACTGGATGAGTTAAAAGATCTAGCGGCTCAAATTACAAATCCAGCGGACGCGGTTGCCCTTCTTGATCAAATTGAAGTTATGGAGCAAATCGGAACCGAATTGTCAGGCGAGGTGGCAGTAGAGAAAAAAGGCTTTAGTTTGTTTGGCTGGCTGAATAAATGGCTATCAAAATAATAGATATTATAAAACACCGCCGTTAATTAAATAAGGCGGTGTTTTTATTTTATCTGTTCTTTATGTTTTCTTTATGTTTTCTTTATATTTTTTTTATGAAAATTTCATCCTCTGTTTGTTATAATGAAAATACCTCACCCCCGGCCCCTCTCCTTCTCAAGGAGAGGGGAGTAAAATGTAATTATTAATTTTAATTGTTTGAATATTCATATTTAAACAGTTAAAACAAAAAAAAATGAAAACAAGGAGGATGAACAAGGTACCGGCAATAATCGTGGCCGGTGTTTTTTTGGTTTTAGGCGTTGCTGTTTGTGCTTTTACAACCAACAGCGCGCTGGCCGCTTTGGCTAATCATGTGGTGGTTAATGAGATTCATATTGATGGCCAGTCCGGCACTGGCGGCTCGGAAGATGATTGGGTTGAATTATACAATCCAACCGCCTCTTTGGTAAGCCTGGACGACTGGTCTTTGCAAAGGTTTAGTTCAACCGGTTCCACGACTTATAGCCAGGTTCTTTCTGGCACTATTCCGGCCGGATCTTATTTTCTCGTGGTTCGCAATGGGGCCAGTACCACACTGAGCCTTAAAAATATGGCTGACCTGTTAGCCAATGACTCATTCTCTTTGGCAACGAATAATATTGTATATTTAGTTAATGATTCAATTGATATTACCCCTGGTTCACCGACTCCAAATATTGTTGATTTTGTCGGATTTGGCAACGCAAATTATTATGAGGGGGCTACCTCAGCTCCTAGTGTGAGTGAAGAAAAAAGTATTAGCCGCGTACCAAACGGTGAAGACACGGATGAGAATTTTATTGATTTTGTGCGTCAGGATATTCCCAGCCCGGAAAATTCAAGTAGCGGCAGTGGCTCGGACGTGGGTGGCACGGTGCTCTTAACCATAACTTTAGACAGTGAACCGGTTCAGAATATTGGTTCACAGAGCGCCAATATTGTCTTTCAGGTAAATTCGGATGGCAGCGCATTGGTTGAATACGGCCTGGATGATACTTACGGAAACACTACAGTTGCAGCCGCGGTTACCGAGAATACTACCACTATAATTAATTTAAGCGGCCTGGAATGCGATACGGCTTATCATTTTCGCGTAAGCGCGGAAAATATTGCCATGGATGACAGCGACCTGAGCGCTGACGCTGTCTTCGCTACTCTGCCTTGCGGGATTAGCCTGGATGCCTTAACCATGACCGAAAGCGCGGCTAAAGCTAATGATACATATACTAATGGCTGGGAATGGCAGTTTGATATCACGGTTTGGAATCTTGATGAAACAATTTTAAAAATGAAATTTAATAGTTGGAGCGGTCCGGACGTACTGGATGCCGGAGGCAATATGCGTTTTAGCACGGATAATGGCGCTTCTTGGTTCGGAATTACTGATAATGACGTTTATCCGGAATCGGAAGCTGATATTAGCGGGCTTGACACAAGCACTGACCCGGGCCGACAGGTTACTGTCTTAGTGCAAATGAAAGTCCCTGCTTATACTTTGACCGGCTATTATAATTCAAGCTATGGGATATTAACAGAATAAAATGAAAAAAGTAATACTAATTTTTAGCTTGCTGTTATTTGTTGTTTGCCCGGTTAGCGCCTCAGAGTTAATCGGGCAGATCAGCACTAACCCGAGTGAGCTACCAGGACAAGATGAAGATCCAGGGCTGCTGGACGATCCTATACCGCCGTCTAATAATCCCGGGACGAGCGGCGGTTCGCCAAGTCAGGGGGCAGGTTTAATTATTGATAAGCGCCAGAAACAAGATGATCCTTACCAGGAAGAAATTAAAGTGCTGGGTATTAGTTACGAGCCGTACCAAGACAGTACTTTGCTTCGCGGGAGCGATAAAAAAATATATATTATAGAGGGGCAAATAAAAAAACATATTGCCAGTTTGGATGAGCTTAAGAAATATGCCGGTCAGATTATCTACGATGTTACAGATGCGGAATTAGCCAAGTATCAGGAAAGAAAGCATTTAAATAACGATTTGATTCGCGAGCAGGGAAGAGAGGAAATTTATATTATAGAGAATGACAAGAAAAGACATATTATAAGTATAGAAGAATTGCGCGCGCGTTATTTCGGGCAGGAGATATTTAATGTTAGCTCTTTGGAAATGAGGTTATATTCTACCTCACCCTAGCCCTCTCCTTCGAAAGGAGAGGGGATGATAAAAAAATAGAATTTTATTTAGCGAAAAAATTACGTAATTATTACGTAATTTTTTTATGATTTTGGTGGTGTTTACTTTCGTGTTTTGTTCGTGTATAATAAAAGGTATGTGGAAAAACCGAAATTTTTGGTAAGAACAAATAAATTTGATATAATAATTATAGTTAATAAATAAATTATATTCTTATGCTAAATTCTAGTTTATCAAGCCAAACGTTACTTGTGGGAAATATGTATCAGATAGCTGATAATGATTTAATTATCGGCGATGAGCGAAAATATGTAATGCGCGTCAAGGATTTGGACGAAGAAGAAAGGCCGCGGGAAAAGCTTAAAAAGCGCGGACCAAAAGCCCTAAGCGCGGTTGAGCTTTTGGCCGTGGTTTTAACAACCGGCACCAGGAAAGAAGAGGTTATGCGAATGAGCGCGCGGCTGATAAATGAATATGGCAAAAAAGGCGTGGCTTATCAGGCCGATCCAAAAGCATTGAGTAAGGAACTTGATATTCCGGAAACAAAAGCCTGCCAGATTGTTGCCTGCTTTGAGCTGGGACGCCGTTTTTTTAATGACCAAAAGAACGGCCGGATCGTAATCCGTACCGCGAAACAGGCATTTGAATATTTAAAAGACATGCGGGAGCTTACTAAAGAGCAATTTAGGGGCATTTATTTAAATAGCCACTATCAGATCATTCATGACGAGGTGATATCAATCGGCAGCCTGACTTCTAATGTCGTTCATCCGCGGGAAGTGTTTCGTCCGGCCGTTACTTACGCGGCCGCGGCTATTATTATCGCGCATAATCATCCTTCCGGGTCAGTTAAGCCGACCGCTTCCGATATTATGGTAACCAAACAGCTTGTGCAAGTTGGCAAAATTATGGGAATCAATATCCTGGATCATGTTATAATTTCCGGAAATAAATATTTAAGCATCCCGGTAAAATACGATTAGTAATTATAGCCATTGCCTCATTCGCATGCCCCCCATTTACCTGTCCTGAGTTTGTCAAAGGGTGGCGGGGATTCGCGAGGCGAATAACTTATGAATAGACAATATAAAATAGGATCAGCCGCCCCAATCATTTGCAAGGATTGTTTGTATCCGTTAGGGGAGTTATCGTTAGTGATTTTTGACGGCCTTGACGCAAATAGAAAAAATGAATTGAATTTTCATGCTGGGCAGGATGATTATTTTGGCACTTTGGCGACTGTATTAAACAATTTAGCGCAGAGGGGAGGAGATACTATCACCCAAAGAAAAAAATTATTAAGCGAATTGCGGGATGATCTGGAATATATGCAGGATAATTATCGCTTGGTGCAAAAATAATGTATATATAAACGCATACATACTGTGTCTGCTGTAAATATAGATTTTTGATTCTGGCTGAGCAATTGGCCAGAGTTTTTTATTTGAAGTAAAATTAGTAAATATGGTATAATTATGAATATATAATTATAATTAGCTATTATGAAAATATCATTTAAAATAGTCATTGTTTTGTTGCTTTTGGCGGCTATACCGGTAATAATAGTGGGTTACACTTCCGTAACTACGACCAAAAATGTTGGGACAGAAATAAGCGACATATTGGAAGACACTTTAAACGCTCAGGCCAGGGGTAATATGGAAAACCAGGCGAAAATGCTGGCTAATCGTGTTGAGTCGCAGTTGGAGACTTACTTAAATGATATAAAATTAATAAGCAAGCATTCAGGCATACCCGGTTTAATGATGGAGACAAGAAATACCGGCACCTTGGAAGACACCAGAAACGATCCGGGCGTGGATGCAAGTGAGCAGGTGGCGCGTTTTTATCCGGCTGATAAAAGCGGTTTATGGCAGAAACTGCAGGATTATTTTATAAGTATATACAATGAGAGGACTAAAGACATTGATCTGATAAGGATTTTTTATAAAAATGGGTTTATTGTAAACGGCGTAGCGCTTGGCAAGGAAGATGTTAGGGATTATAAGGGGGATAAATCATGGTTTGTTGATACAATGGATCCTGACCAAACCGGTGTTGACGATTATTATGTATCTCCTATTAGTATTGCCAGAAGGACTGACAGCCCGGCGATCAGATATATGACACCGCTTGAAGTAGAAGGTGAAAGACTTGGTTTGATCGTGATTAATTTTAAGTCAAGTACAATAACGGACGCAATTCAAGCTTTTAAGTATGGCTATGCCGGCTATGCCATGTTGGTTGACGCGAATTACGAGAATGCCGAAGGAAAAATAAGCGATTTTCCGGTGGTTATTTCCGAGCCGACCATTGACGGGTCGTTGTACTATATTAAAGAAGATAAAGGTGCGCCGGTAAGTAAAGATAGTCTGGGAGAGAACTCCGGATTTGTGGAGTTTAGCAAAAACGGCAGAAAATGGATCAGCGCTTACCAAAAAGTTAACTGGGAAGATAAAGATTGGTACGTGCTTATCAATATGCCGGAAGAAGAGATCACGGCCGTGGTTGTAAGCACCAAGGATAGTTTGGATGATACGGTTGACGGCACAAAGAATTTTTTATTGTTAATGATCACCGCGTTTCTTTTTATTATTCTTGTTGTTAGTTATTGCTTTGCAAATACGCTTTCAAGCTCAATAAAGAAGTTAACAGAGGCGGGGAATAGGATTGCCAAAGGTAATTTGGACGTGGAAATCCCGGAAATAAAAAGCCGGGATGAAATTAAAGATTTGAGTAAAACAATGAATTCGCTGGCGGAAACAATAAAGTCATTAAAAAAAGAAAAAGGATCAAACAAAAAATTGTAATTATTTAGTATAGGATTTACGCGTTTGCTGAAAAATCTCTAATTACCCTGTCATTGCGAGAAGCGAAGCTTCGTGGCAATCCCGTGATAAAAGCTTCTTTCACGGGATTGCCACGGCCTTCGGCCTCGCAATGACAGCAGGTGAGTAAGTATCATAATAATTAGCATAATTAAAATTAATTTAAAAAAGTATGATTGCAAGCAAAAAATTAATTTTTGTTGTTCTCGGCTTAGGCGTAATGTGCCTTATTGTCGGCGGTTTTTGGCTATTGATCCAAAGAACGGCTGATATAGCCGTGGAGACAAAACCGGTTGTGGAGCCGTCAGGGGACAAAGTGCATTACTTAGGGATTCTTCCTCTAAAAAATCCATCAACCATGCTGGAAAGATTTTCCGGCGTGGAAAAATATCTGCGCGAACAAACCGGGCTGAACATAAAGTTGCGGCTTTATCCAACTAGTGGCGCGGTAGGCGGCTATTCCGCCGTGGTTAGGGATGTGGCTAACGGAGACATTAGCTTTGCCTTTTTGGCGTCGGTTACAGCCGCGCAGGCCCATGGGATATCAGGGGGTGCGGTAGTGCCGTTTGCCTGCGCCCAGAAGTCGGGTTCCCCGGTGTATTATGGGCATGTTGCCGTAAAGCAGGATTCAAGTTATCAAAAAATTGAAGATTTAAAAGGGAAGTCAGTTTGCGGTTCCAGTAAGTCATCAACCTCGGGCAATTTAATGCCCACGGCGTATTTAATGTCAAAAGGCATAGAAAAATACGATTATTTTAATCCTTTTGAATTTTTGGGATCTCATGACAAGGCGGCCGAGGCGGTAATCGCCGGCACCATGGAAGCGGCCTTTATTAATGAAGCGACATTTGATGGATATAACCAGGACAAGGTGCAGATCAGGTCAATTTATAAGCATCCGGCGGTTCCGGAATTTCCTTTTTGCGTTAATACCAAAAAAGTTACACCAGAGGAGCTGGCCAAGGTTAAGGTTGCCCTGCTTAATATGCATACAAGTGATATAGACGGCGTTAAGGCAGTGGAAAAGAAATACGATAAATGGGTAGCGATTAATTGGCAGGATTATTTAGGCATCAAAGAAGCAATCGCCAATGTTCATGGACCGGTGTTTTATAATCTGGAAGAGTGGGACAAACTTAAATAAGTATTTATTATTATGGTTAAAGAATGGATAAGCCGCAATCGCTTGCGGATTAAGTTGCTGGTTTCCGTGATCGGGGTGGTGTTGCTATTTCTTTCAATCTCCACTTATTTTTCCGTAAAACAAACCGGCGAGATCATATTGGAACAATTGGATATTTACGGAACTTCTTTGTCCCGGTCTTTGGCTAATTTTTGCATAGAAGACCTGCTGGCTTGGGATTACCCGTCAATCCACTCGTCAATTGTGCATATTGGCGAGCAGGATTCGCAGATCATAGAGATCAAGGTTTATCATGAAGACAAGGTCGTGGCCGAGTATTTATCAGCTGATTATCCCAAGGGAGTGGCTAAGGAGCCGGATCAGCTGATTGATGGCGCTATCGGGTATTGCGATTGCCTTACTTACATAACTCCGGTCACGTATTATGTCCACGCGACAGACAGGACAAGGGAGCTCGGACACGTACAAATTGTTTTGTCCAGGGAAAAATATGAAGTTTTTTTGGAAAAACAAATAAACCTTTTGCTTATATTGGCGCTGGTGCTTATGATTGGAGATACGCTTTTGTCCTATTGGACAGTAAAGCTATTGGTTTTGAACCCGATAAAGCGCATTGAGACCGGGGTAAAAATTATTAGCAAAGGAGATCTTAATTACCAAATTGACGTTAAGCAAGCGGACGAAATAGGCGCGCTGGCCACGGCGTTCAATAAAATGACCCATAGTCTGGAATTATCAGAGGATGAAGCTGATGATTACAAAAAACATCTGGAAGAGAAAATTGAAGCCAGGACCGGGGAATTAAAAGAATTAACCGAAAGTCTTGAAGATAAAGTTGAAGCCAGGACCGGGGAATTGCGCAAGGAAAAAGACAAAACCAGGGCCACCTTGGTTAGCCTAACGGATGGTTTGATCGTGTTTGATAAAGAGAAAAAGATCGCTTTGATCAATCCGGCCGCGGAAATAATTTTAGGGTTAAAGGAGAACCAGGTTATTAATAAAAGCATTGATAAGATCCCGGGCTTCCCTAACCTGGACCGGCTTTACAAGGTGCTGGGCCGCAAGATAGCATGGACTGATAAAAAATACGAATTGGTTTTGGAAAAACCGCTAAAAGGATTTTTCCAGGTATCAATTGCCCGGGTAACGGTAGAAAAGGAAGTTGTCGGCTTGATGGTGGTATTGCATGACATTACCAGGGACAAGGAGATTGACAGAATGAAAAATGAATTTATTTCTATTGCCGCCCACCAATTGCGTACCCCTTTGTCGGCCATTAAGTGGACTTTAAAAATGCTTTTGCACGGTGACATGGGGCGTATTAATAAGGAAGCCTCGAATTACATTAAAAGAATCAACGAATCAAACGATAGGATGGTGGCACTGATCAATGATTTGCTTAATGTTTCCCGCATTGAAGAAGGCCGTTTTGTTTACGAGAAAAAACCGGTAGCAATTTCGGTCATGGTGAAAAAAATAGTGTCTTCCCTGGCCGCGATAACCGCCAAGAAAAAAATAAAGATCTCTCTTAGTTTGCCCAAGCGTCCTTTGCCCAAGCTTTTGGTTGACGCGGAAAAAGTGGAACAGGCGATTCAGAATATTATTGACAATGCCATTAGATATTCAGCCGGTGGCAGCGAGGTTGCCATCAGAGTAAAACAGATCAAGGAGGGTAAGGCTAAATTTATCCAGATCGAGGTTGAAGATCATGGCATAGGCATTGCCGACAAGGATCAGGAACATTTGTTTGGCAAGTTTTTCCGCGGTGAAAACGCGGTCAGGACGCAAACCGAAGGTTCCGGCCTGGGCTTGTTTATCGTAAAAAACGTTGTTGAGGCGCATAATGGCAAAATTTGGTTTGATTCCAAAGTAAACGAAGGTACAACATTTTATATAAAATTACCGATTTAACTATTAACCATTAACAATTAACAGTTAACTTTTAACCCTTGACATTTGACCTTGATTAATGTTAATTTTTGTTTGTTGGTATATAAATAATATAAGTTGGTATATAAATAATATAATAAAAATATGAGCAATAAAAAGGAAACAATTTTAATAATTGAAGACGAAAAATTACTTTTGGATGTTTTATCCAAAAAACTGGAAAGAGAAAATTATAATATTCTGACGGCTGTTGACGGCGAAGACGGGGCAAAAAAGATCATTAAACATAAGCCGGATCTGGTTTTGCTGGATATGGTATTGCCCTCACTTGACGGGTATGATATTCTGCAGAAGATAAAAGACGAAAAACTTGATGTTCCGGTTATTATTATTTCAAATTCGGGCCAG
>JAGLNE010000090.1 GCA_023139655.1 Candidatus Parcubacteria bacterium | reverse complement strand
CAATTAAGGCTAAACAACAAGGTTTTTGATGACTGGTAATATTATGCAATACTCCCTTTTATTACACGAGAAACAGCTCGTGTCGGTTCGTCCTTGTATATAAGGAAATATAACTCAAAAACTTTTTTATATAGCCGAATTTTTTAGCACTCAATTCTTAATCCTCGCAATCAAGCGCCCTATTAATATATACACCCCCCGCCCCCTTAATATTTGATTCTGATTTTTAAATACCCCCTATTCAAAAAACCGCCACCTGCCTGTATTGCCTAGCGTTGACGCTATGTTGACACTTTGATGACGGCTTAATGATTTGTATGGCGTCTTATGTCGTGTACTGTCTTTGGTGTATTCTCTGTAATGTTAAAAGGAATTCTACTATTTATCTTTGATTAGATAAAATTCAAAAAAACTAGAAAACACTTTCGAGTCCCGTCCGTTCCGCTAAAAAAACCCCGAGTAATCTCTGGGTTTTATTATTCAATAAATTGGCGTGATATAGTCCCGCCGTGCCCGTCCGGAGCTCTGCGCCAGCAGAGCGAAGGAGGGTCCGTTCCGCAAAATTAAGTTGGCTTTTATTAGTCAACTTTTTTATTAACTTCACTAGCCCTTTTTAGCACACTCAAACTTTTCATAAAAAATGATATAATTTAATTATGAATTGGTTTATAATCGCATTAATTGCTCCCGTGCTATGGGCAATTACAAATCACTTAGATAAATACTGATTAGCCGATACTTTTTTAAAATAATTCTTATCTGATTGAATTTTCAGACATATGGTGATAAAATTATTAAAAGGTTGTATAAAACAATAATTTAATATTATGAATATGAATAATAAAAAAAATATTCTAAAAAAAATAATCAACAAAGGTGATAAAATTATTATTATTCCTCTTGATTATGGAGTATATAAAGGTCCAATCATTGAGTTAGAATCTTTAAATGAAGTTCTACCCCAAATACTTAAAGGTAATATAAACGGTATCCTTTTACACAAAGGCCTTATTAAAGATAACCATCAATTACTTAAAGAAAGCAAAATTCCATATTTTTTACATATTTCTGCTTCAACTGGTCTTGGAAATCCGATGAATAAAGTGTTGGTGGGGACAGTGACAGAAGCCAAGGAATTGGGAGCTATCGGTGTATCAATGTTGGTTTACCTAGGCAATGATGATGAGGGTAAAATGTTGAAAATGTTAGGAGATGTATCAAAAGAAGCTGATAAACAAGGCCTGTTATTGTACGTTATGATGTATGTTGCTGATTTTAAAGATAACATTTTTAAAGAAGATACTAGTTTAAATTCAGTCAGGTGGGCTGCTAGAGTTGGTTATGAGCTTGGAGCAGATATTGTGGAAGTGCGATATCCAGATCAACCGTTAAACTTAAATGATATAAAAAAAATATGCCCCATTCCTGTGCTTATTGCTGATAGTGCTAAATATTCTGATGAAGAATATAAAAACCTTTTAAAAGATTGCAAGAAGAGTAGTATTGATGGCATTTCTATATCAAAGAGAATATTAGATTCTGAAAATACAGAAAAAATTCTTGGAGATATAGATAAGGTGTTTAATTAAAACTCCTGAAAAATCGGAAGAAAAAGCAGAAATCCCCCAAAAAGAGCCTATTATTGCAAATTTTGTCGTTTTTTTCTGCTTAATAATTCATCAATACTGCAACCAGAATATCTCAACCCTTCCCAAACTTCCACCCAATCAAAAATTCTAAAATCGTCGCACAGACTCCGCTGAAAGAAAAAACAGGACTTAGTCCCTGTTTTTTTTATATGTTAAAAATTAATTTCCAATTTTCATGTCAACTTCACCTTTTAACCGTTCTTTAAAATCTTTCAATATCTGATGTTGCCCAACAGGTAAAAATATTTTTAACTCTTTTTCAAAATCTCCCGAGGAGTTGATTGAGCTAATAATTTTATCTTTAAGACCAGTTTGGCGAGGAATAAAATTAACTAAAGAAGGTGATCTTAAGATGAAATATAAATCATAGTAGTCTCTTGGTTTTTTTCTGTCTAATAAGGCTTCGATTTTTTCTCCGACTAAAATAGTCTCATGTAAATAATTTATCACATAAGGAGAAATAAAACTGTTATTAAGAAGAGTGCGATTCCCCATTACTTTATCGGGTGAGCGAAAAGAAATTTGTACTTGTAACTCTGAATTGAATTCCAGCATTTTCATGTAAATAATTGCAAAATATCCTCCGCTGGTTACGCCGTTTGTTCCTCGGTTTAGTTGTTTTTCAGTCTCAATCCCTTCTTGTTCAACTTTATAAAGAGCCTCGTCAATTATATGGTTTATTTCTGCAATGGGAATGCTTCCACTATTTTTTGCAGAAAAATCTAAGTCTTCAGAAAATCTTGGACTATCAAAAACAATTCTTAAAGCTGTGCCACCCTTAAAAAGAAATTTTTGAGAGCCTCTTATTTTATTAAAATGTGACAAAAATATATGCTGACAGTATTCTCGGGCAATGTTTGTTTCGGTGGTTTGAAGTTTTGTAGCTAATTCGCTTATAAATCGTCTTGATATCATAGTCCTCTGTAAATTAAATCAACGGTCTTAATAAATACTTTATTTTTTGTTATATTTTCTCTGAAATATACTATGTAGTAAGCCAGTTTATCTTTATTAATTTTTTCTAAATTAATTCTTTCGTTTAAACTTTTCTTTTTTAAGGCCATTAAGTAAACATAATCCAAAAGAGCTTTTTCTTTTTCAGCAAATTGTATAATTTTATCTTGCATCACTACTGGTCTATACCCAAAAAATAACTTTTTTTTCAATTTATAGTATTGATAATTTAATTCCCCAATTTCAAAATTTTCAGACCTCTTTGTTGTCGCTGATGTTATTGAATATACTGTTTCTGGAATTATATTATAATAAGACAACGCTGATTCAAAAGAAATATATGAAGGTTTATATATAGTATTGGCGACTTCGTATTTAATTGGTGGATTAATCAAAAAAATGTAAACCCCTCTTTTTATCCTTTTAAAGGGGGAGTCTTGTTTTTTTGAGTATCTAGACAAAAACAATCTTGCCTTATCTTTTTCGGCATTAAAAATCTTAGAAAAATCATCAACAGTAAATATTGAAATATTTGAATTTAGAAGTTTTTTTTCAACGCTATTGTATCTTAATCTATTCATGTAATTTTGTAAATGGGTGCGAGTAAAGTATGTTTTTTGATATTAACTCGCACCCGTTATACTTTTATTATATATTATTTTTGCAAAATTTGCCATATAACCTATTTTTGTAGCATAATTAATTATGTTTGTCAATATTATTTTGCTAAAATTAAACAATATAAATCAAATCATTTTAAATTTTGGCTAATATTACTTTATATTTTACATTGTTTGAACTAACACTACATTATCTTTCTGTTAACAATTTATTAGATTATTTTGATAAAAAATAATCTAAGCTTTGTCCCGAACATTAAAGCCCTTCCCAAACTTCCACCCAATCAAAAATTCTAAAATCGTCGCGCAGACTCCGCAAATTAAAGCGAGGCCTAAGGGCCTCGCTTTAATATTTTTATACTTAGATTTTAAACTCTCAAAAGAACTCTGACCAGCTTGATTTCATCATATTCATATTTCTCACCCAAATATTCAAATACTGGCTTTAATTTTTCATCACCACATTCATGGAAGGCCTGTTTTATAGTTTCGTATCTGTTGGTAGGAAGCCTTAAATAGTCCAAATCAAGACGCTCGCCTGAGTCGATTAACTTTTCTATATGATTAATAACTGTACTTGGTTGTAGGTCTTGATTTTTAGCAATTCTATCAACCGAGATCTTTTTATTTAACAGCTCCTTGGTTTTAGTGTGGAATTTTTGTCTTCTTACTTTAATCTGTTTAATGCCCGCAACACCAACGCTCTCCCGCTTGGGGGCTTTTATATTATTGTCTTTTACAAATTTGTTTATCTCTTCTAGAAATACTTCACTATATTTATCCAGTTTAGCCACGCCCACTCCAGAAACTTCCGAAAAACCATCTTTGTCTTGTGGGAAGTAATAGGACATTTCTTGAAGAGCTGTATCGCCAAATACGACGAATGGCGGCACCTTGGCCTTCTCAGCCACGCCCTTCCTTAGGGCGCGTAGTTTTTCAAATAATTCTTGATTATATTCCAGCTCCCCGGCTTTTTTCTTGATCTCTGTAACCGCTTCTATCATAGGTTTAACTAATTCTATCTTTTTATTATTTTGTAATAACTCTCGGCCTTTTCGGCTTAAACTTAGAATGGGATATTGGCCAATACTTTTTAAAAGAAGGCCATTATCAATTAGTTGTTTTATTATCTGCCCTAGCTCGTCCGCTGTCACGCTACTCGCAATACCATTAACCGATAATTTATCATGCCGATTAATTTTTATCTTCTGGGTTTTTTTGCCAAGTAAAATATCCACAATATAGCTCCGCCCAAAACGACTGTCTGTTCTGAGTATCGCGGACATTATCTTTCTGGTTATTTCGGTCGCATCAAACATCTCTTTTTTGGTTAAACACGAGTCGCAAGACTGACAATTATCTTCTTTCATATTCTCGCCAAAGTATGAGAGCAAATATTTTTTGCGGCAACTAATTAGCTCAGAGAACTGTAAAACCGCGCCTAGCTTTTCCTCGGCTTTTTGTCGCAAAGCACTGGTTTCTATCTGATTAATAAAATATTCATGTTTTCTGGTGTCGGCATAAGTATAAAACATAACACAATCACTGGGCAGCCCATCCCGGCCGGCCCGGCCAATTTCCTGGTAATACCCTTCTAAGGTTTTGGGGAATGTATAGTGCACAACTAAACGAACATCCGGCTTGTCTATTCCCATACCAAACGCGATAGTGGCGACTATAATGTTAACCTGATCATTAACAAATCTCTCTTGTACCCTTTTCCTTTTATTTGACTCCAATCCCGCGTGGTAGGCGGCGGCGTTAAAATCATTTAACCGCAAATTCTCAGCTATTTCCTCGGTTTCCTTACGGGAAAAGCAATATATTATTACCGATTCCTTCCGATATTTATCCAATATATTAACAAGCTTATGAAATGCTTTTTTCTTGGCAACTACTTTTATATTCAGGTTCTCTCTATTAAAACTAGCTATAAATGGCTTGGCCTTGGAAATATTTAAGTGGCGCAATATATCCTCGCGCACCTTCTCTGTCGCTGTCGCGGTTAAAGCAATCACAGGAATTCCTGGAAATATTTGCTTCAATATCCC
>JAGLNE010000009.1 GCA_023139655.1 Candidatus Parcubacteria bacterium | reverse complement strand
GGCCTTTAATTTTGTTACGTGTTTTTTTGATTTTTCGGGGATTATGTATGTTGGTTTAAAGTTATTCTCAATATCAATGCCTTTGTTTTTTTTATCAAGGTCCCTAATATGGCCAAACGATGATTCAATCTGGTATTCTTTGCCAAGAAATTTAGTAATTGTTTTAGCTTTGGTTGGCGACTCAACTATAATAAGTTTCATATGTTAGATAATTAAGAATTAAGATTTCTAGGTCGCTTCTTAAATCATGAATTTTAATTCTTAATTCTTAATTCTTAATTCTTAATTCTTAATTCTTAATTCTTAATTCTTAATTCTTAATTCTTAATTCTTAATTCTTAATTCTTAATTCTTAATTCTTTCTTATTATCTGGCCAAAACATACTGCATGTTACCTAGATTCTTCACCATTCCTTTCATTTCCATCATTGTTAATGTGGCATTTATAGCAGCCACTTGGAGTTTTGTCAAGCGGGTCAGGTCGTCGACGTGCATTGGTTCGCGTCCCAGATGCGTGAGCAAGAGTTCTTCTTCTTCAGTGTCAGGGATGATTTTTTTATTTTTAATATACTTGTTTACTTCCTTAAGGTCAAGGGTTTCCATAATTTCTTTGGCCGCGCTTATCGGTTTAGCCCCTAGTTTAATAAGCTTATTTGGCCCAATTGAGGTTTCGGAATAGATACTGCCGGGAATAGCGAATACTTCGCGGTTTTGCTCCAAAGAGCTAAAAGCGGTAATCAAGGCGCCGGAGCGCGCAGCCGCTTCTATTACCAAAGTGCCCAGGCTCATGCCGGAAATGATTCGGTTGCGTTGGGGAAAGTTTGAGCGAAATGGCTGGGTGAACAAAGGGAATTCACTGATTATCGCCCCACCTTTGTCAATTATTTTGTTTGCCAAAGAACGGTTTGTGCCGGGGTAAATGCTATTTTTATCCAGACCGGTGCCAAGTACGGCAATGGTCCGTCCGCCCGCTTTAAGGCAGGCGTTGTGGGCAATCGCATCAATTCCCAGGGCTAGGCCGCTTACTATGGTTAATTTATTTTGGGCAAGATTTCTGACTATTTCATCAGTAACACGCTGGCCATAGGGTGAAAATTTGCGGGTGCCAACCACGGCAATGGCATATTCGTCTCTACTTTTAAGCTCGCCCTTGGTGTAGAGCAGGGCCGGCGGATCATATATCTCTTTAAGTAGTTTAGGATAGCGTTCATCGCCTAGGGCGATAACTTGAATATTTTCGTTTTCAAGGATACTTAATAATTTATCCAGATCAATACTGGCACGAGTAGAAATAAATTCTGAGGCAATATGTTCTTTAATGCCGGCTTTTATGATTTCATTTAGCGGCGACTTAAAGGCTTGCTCGGCATTATTAAAATAAGATAATAAAAGCTTTAGCCGCTTAGGGCCGAATTTAGGAAAATGGGAAAGGCCGATTAAATATTTGTTTTCTTCATTTGAATATTTCATTGGCCTGTTTAAATTTTTATTTAATTTTAGGTAAAAAAAATCAGCGAAAGGTTATTTTATTATTTATCCATTGACAATTTACGTGAATTATGCTAAAGTGCAAGATTAAAATCTGTTTTATTTTGGCCGACAGATTACTGCTTGCCAACGTCTTGATTTTTTAAATGCTTATCCTCCTTGGGCATTTACTTCTCATTATCGTCTGGCGGGCAGTAATTTGCGCGGGCAAGAAGATAAGCATTTGCGCAGAGTTTGATTATTTTTTATAATAACATATAACGTTCTCACGCGCCACAAGTGTTCATGTCATTACCTAGGAGTGGACCCAAAGTAGCTACCCTCCTTGCTGCCGGACGGTCCTAATTGGGGGTTATCCTCCTGCTTCTAGGTATTGATGTGGACATTTGTTTTTTGTCCTTTTCAAATCTTCTCCCGCGTTGGTGCGTGCATCTATCTGCAAGGCAATGGTTCCAGAACATAAAAAATTTTGACCAAATGTCAACCAGGTATAACGGCCTGTAGCGCGGGATATTTTTAAAGCTTTGGTTGAACAATAAAATCAAGGCTTTTTTTATTTGTTTAATTACAGAGTTAACTCTGTAATTAATTTATTGATCTGTGTGAGTTCTTCCTTGGAAAAACGAGCCAGGACATAGTCCGTGGTCGCCATCTGCTCCGGCTTGTTGCCTTTAACGCCGATTCTGATACGTTTAAAGTTTTTAGTTTTTAAATGATTAATAATTGATTCAACCCCTTTGTGCCCGGCTGAGCGGGAACAGGTTGACTCTTTAATTTTTCCAAATTCAATATCAATGTCATCGTGAATTACGGTTAATACGCCGGAGAGGTCAGCGTTTTTTGCTGTAATCAAACCGAGTTTTTTGGGCAGGGTTTTATAATAATCCAAGACCGCCCGGACAGCTGTGCCGGAATTGTTCATAAATGTCTGCGGTTTAATGTAAAGGGTATTGCCATCTTTAATAAGTATGGCATTGAATTTTTTATTTTCCTTCCACTCTAGATTTTTATCCTTAACAATTTTGTCAATCGCCATAAAGCCGGCGTTGTGGCGGGTGTTATTATATTTTTCTCCGGGATTTCCCAGACCGACAATAATTTTCATATTCGCTCTTGTCATTCTGACTCAGCTCCAGTTTGAAAAACTGGGGCTGGGGAAGAATCCCGTGGATATAGAGACGAGATCCTTCACTCCGCTAGCGCTTCGTTCAGGATGACATAAAATATTTATTTCTTATTTAAATCCTCGTGCCGTCCGTGTACGTTTTTATTTCTCTCCACATAGACATTGATTGGCGTACCCAAGAAGCCGTATTTTTTTCTAAGTTGGTTTTCAATAAAGCGGAGGTATGATTCATTTAAAGTGTCTTTTTGGCTGATGCGGACTTTGAAAACCGGAGGATTAGTGCTTATCTGGGCCAGTTCGTATATTCGCGGCCTTTTTATGCCCTTGGCTTTTGCCGGCCGGTGGATCTTTACTATCTTGTTTAAGAATTTGTTTAGTGAATTTGCTTTTATTGTGATACGCCTGGCCTTAAATATTTCCATGGCCAAATCCAGAATCTTTTCTGTTTTAGCACCAGTCAGGGCCGAGACAAAATGGATCGGGGCCCACTGGGCAAAAGGTAGGGCAATATTTATTTCCCGGGTGTAGTGCTTGGGATCTTTATTTTTAATAAGATCCCACTTATTGGCAATAATTATTAAACTGGTTTGTTTTTTAACGATTTCTTCAACCAGCTTGGACTCTTGTTTGGTCAGACCCTCATTAATATCTATTACCAAGAGGGCAAGGTCAGATTTTTTTATCACTGCTAAGGACTTAAGGATGCTGAATTTTTCCAAAGTGTTTTTGTTTTTTGCTTGTTTGGCGCTTTGCCGACCCTTTTTGCTGATGCCAGCCGTGTCAACCAGGGTAAAAATATTTTTTTTGTATTTTATCTCAATGTCCTGCGGTTCGCGGGTGGTATGGGGGGTTGGAGAGACGATTATCCGCTCTTCACCCAGTAGTGAGTTAACCAGGCTGGATTTGCCGACATTGGGTTTGCCGATGATGGCGACGTTGATGACCTCACCCTGGCCCTCTCCTTCGGAAGGAGAGGGGACTGGTTTTTTTGTTTTTGGGAGGTTTTTGGTTATTTCGTCTAGCAGGTCGCCGGTGCCGGAGCCATTAGCGGCGGAGACCGGTAAAGGCTCACCTATACCAAGCTTATTAAATTCACTGGCCTGGGTGCGCAGTTTGGGATTATCAGCCTTATTGGCGACCAGCAGAATTTTCTTTTTGTCCTTAATGGTTTTCATGAGGAATTTGACCAGCTCTTTATCGGTTGGCAAAAGCCCGTCGCGGGCATCGACTAAAAACAATATAAAATCAGCCCGCGCAAGTAGGTCGCGGGCTTGCTTTTGGACTTTAGCTTCAATATCGGTGGTTTGGAGTTTTTTTTCGGTAAGAAATTTAATATCCATTATGCCTCCGGTGTCTACCAGGTCAATAGTTTTTCCTTGCCACTCGACTTGCGCCCAATTCGCGTCCCGGGTAGTGCCGGCAATATCACTGATCAGAGCTTGGTGTTTTTCAATCAAGCAGTTAAAAAGCGTGGATTTGCCAACGTTGGTCCGGCCAAATATTACTACTAGAGGTAGGTTTTTTTTGTCATAACTCATAAAAAATAATTTCGTTTATAAAATCCCAAATCACAAATAACAAATAAATTCCAAATAACAAATTTTAAATTCAAAATAGTTTTTGTCATTCTGAGCGGAGCGAAGAATCCCGTGGATATAGAGACGAGATCCTTCACTCCGCTAGCGCTTCGTTCAGGATGACATAGAAAGTTTTAATTATTGTTTGTATTAACTAAATTTTCCGGATTCTCCGTGCCTGACTTGGTGGAATCAGCTTCTTGTCCAAGAATAAGGATAAAGTCCGGCTGGATCGGGCTGGTTTCGGTTTTTAACTCTTGGGAGATCTCATCTACCAGCCAATCCGGCAGGCTAAAAGAGATATTGGCATCGGTATAATTTTTTAATATTTTGAGTGATTCTGATTTCTCGCCATAGCTAAGGTCGTAGATTATTGATTTTTGAAAATTTTGCCGGCTGGAGTTGCCGATACGGATAACCGTAAAGCCGATTTTTTCCAAATCCAAGGCCATTTGTGAGGCCAGGCCGTTTATCCAGGTGCCGTTGCGTACCTCAATAGTGGAACGTTCATTAACTACAATATTTTTTTGTTCTACGGGAGCGTCGGAAAAAATATTATTGATAAAATATT
>JAGLNE010000089.1 GCA_023139655.1 Candidatus Parcubacteria bacterium | reverse complement strand
TTTTACATCAATACTGCTTAAAAAATCCTGAAAAGACTTTATGGCAAACCTCTCAGGCGCGATATAGAGTATCCTTATCTCACCCACTCGTACGCGCTCCATTATATCATTAATCTGCTCACCAGTTAGGCTGGAGTTTATAAACTCAGCCATTATGCCATTTGCCTTTAGCCCGTCAACCTGGTCTTTCATGAGAGCAATAAGCGGAGAAACTACTAAAGTGAGTCCACTCAACTTAAGAGCTGGCAGCTGAAAACAAAGCGATTTGCCCCCGCCAGTGGGCATAAGTACAAACGAGTCTTTCCCGTTAAGTACATTGTTTATAATTTCCTCCTGCAGAGGACGAAACTCATCATAGCCAAAATGTTTTTTTAGTAAGGTCTTCATAATTATTTAAATAATATTTAATTCACTTTTAATAATTATACACGAACAAAAAACGAAAGTCAAATAACCCCATTTTTAGAATAAAAAGACAGGATTTATCCCTGTTTTTTATTTTGTTGAATTAATGAGATTGAAACCACAATCCGCAAATTTCCCGCTTGCCCCGTCACGAGCGAAACGAATTGTGCGGAGTCCGCCCTGTGTTATTATAAAAAAAGCTGTTAGCTTAACAAATGTCAAATTCTATTTTTAAACAAATTTTTCTGCTGGAGATAAATCATTCAAACATCTATGCGGGTAATAATTCCACGCCTCGCTTACAACTTTTAAAATCGCATTCATTTCATCCATATCTTGCGCCTTATCAAATGCTCTCATTATTTCATGCAAATCTTTTTGACTTTTTTCATAATAAATTATTTCCTGAATTTTCCTAAAGCTTAAATCACAGTTCGTTTTTTTGATCCATTCCGTAAGCTCCCTTTCTATCTCTTCCCGCCTATTTAAAATTTGTTCTTTTGTTATAGAGGCGTCTATCTGCGGTCTGGGAATTTTTATATTATTTTGCAAAAACTCCTCATACATTTTTTCATAATATTCACTGCGCAATAATTGTTCCGTGATTAAAATCTGCAAACTTTTGTAAACGCCTACCGGCATATTGCTAACATATTTATATCGCCTAAATTTCGGTTCCTCGTATTTTTCAAGTAATTGCTCAACCGCGTAAACAAAAAAACCAAAACGCATTTTATTTTTCGCGATTCTCTCCATTCTTTTCTGATTATTTTTGTTATTCCCCATATCTCTAATGTCAACTACTATATCCATTATTAAATAATCACTAGCGCGTATTATTGCTTGCCTTATTTTTCCTGACGGATGCTGTACATAGGTCAATAAAAAATCAGCCCATACTTCAAAATATTTTTCGCCAATCGCCCAAAGAGGCCATTTTAAAACATTAATCAAGTATGACTGATGATTAATATCACTAATTTCTTCAAACTTTTTTATTTCATCTAAAAAAATAGTGAATACTTTTTTGCCTTCAACTCTTTTAGGAATATAAACATCATGCCAATATTTCTTAATTTGCTTTTGAGCTTCTTTTACTTCTTCGCTTGATCCGGTCTTGATAATTTCTATATATTTTTTAAGTGGGTTATTCATATCATGAAAAATTATTTTAATTATTTATTAAAAACCTCATCAAATAAATCAACTGCCTTGCTCTTATCTGCGGCGGATTTCATAAACTCTTTTTGTTGTCTTTTAATTTCCTTCTTACCCATCGCGTCCAATTCTACCTTAACTTCTTTTGATTGGCGGATAAAAACCTTATCCAGCTCAACAATCTCCGGGTTAACCCGCACTGCCAGCTTGTTCAAACCCAAAAGACAAACGCCGGAAAGAGAGCGGACGCGGGAAAGGGCAACATAGCCCATGCCGTACTCAAATGTGTTTCCCAGATCAATAATCGCTTCATCCAGACTCATACCCTGGCTTTTATGCACCGTGATCGCCCAGGCAAGCCGCAAGGGTATCTGCCTAATCCAGGCCAGATCAATATCATCCTCTTTGATCTTCCAGGACGCGGGCGCGGCAATAATCGTCCGCTTATCCATTGTTTCTACTTTTGGATATTTAGCTTCCTCTGTAAAACCGACAACTTTGCCTAAAGTGCCGTTAACATAGCCATTTATACCGGTACTGTCAAAATTATTTTTAATAAACATAACAACCGCGCCCTTTTTCAACCTCAGCACTTGGGGAATTACCTGCGAACTGGCAATCATCTGCTTTAAAATATATTCATTTCCTTTCCTGCAGCCCGACCTCATGTCATAAACAAATTCTTTGTCTGAAAGACGGGACAGCTCATAGTCATTGATCGCGTCTATCTGGGAATTGGTGGTATATAGCTTAGTCGCTTTAATCAAACTTTTAACCGGCTTATTCATTCTTGATTTAAGCGCCTCCAGTGTTTCCTTTTTTATTTTGTTCTTTCTAATATCATTTAAAACTCTTATATATTTTTTGTCCGTATATCTATGCTGTTCATCCAGATAACACGTTTTAAACGCGGCATTTTTCCAGACACCGGACAAATACGCAAATTTTTTCTCGTCCTTTCCTTTTTTATTAACCGGCGGCAACTGAAAAAAATCCCCGCTCAGCACTATTTGCAGGCCGCCAAAAGGAAAAGCAATTTTTTTAACAGCCTGGCATACCTGGTCAACCAGGCCCAAATATTCCGCGTCCAGCATTGATATTTCATCAATAATCAACACGCTTGCTGTTTGTATCTTACTGCTTAAAATTTCATTCTTTAATATACTCTTTATTCTACTATCAATCTGTTTTTTACTCATCCCGCTCTCAATCACCTTTAGACCGCTCCAGGAATGAATTGTAATGCCGCTCAAATAAGTGGCGGCAATGCCGGTAGACGCGGTAACGCCGACGCTGACTTTTTTACTTCTTAAATATTCAATATATTTTTCAATCAAAAAAGTCTTACCGCTCCCGGCCGGACCGGTAAGAAACACGTTAAATCCAAGTTTCAAAATGTTTAAAGCTTCTTCCTGTTTCATTTTTTAATTTATTTTTTTTCATAATACCTTTTTTTATAGTAAAAATCAACACACATCGCAACGCCGAACAGCGTGTCGCTAAAGCTTTAGCGGTGGCGCAAGCTCAGCTTCGGCGTGACACAGTCCGCAAAAAAAATGTACGTGCATATACGTACATTTTTATTTAAAAACTTTTATTATTTTTTCAATTATTTTTTTCAAAATCTTATAAAATTTGCAAATATCGCTTCTGTACGTCTTCTGCAATTTGATTATAATGAAATGTTGGGATTTCACCATTATTTTTTATAATATTAATCTCATCAAAATAAAATCCTTTAAATGTGGCAATAAACAAATAGGAAGGATTCCACGATTTACTCATTCTTTTTGCATCCTTTAACACATATTTCTGATTTAATTCACGCCTATATTTTACTTCAATAAGTTTTACCTTTTTTGTTTTTGGGCCGTCAACTTATATAATCCCAAATATCCATAGTTATTAAATTTACCAAAATTACTAACTCCTGCATTTTGAGCTGTTTCAAAAAGTTTTTTATTATGTGTTTTTACTTCTTTTCTTATATATAATCTTTTCTGATCCTCATTAAACTGTTCTGTTATTTCTTGTTTTCTTGTTTTAATTGCAAAATATGTTTGAGCCATGGCAATTTCTTGTTTTCTTGAATCACCATTTTGGGCGACAAGATAACAAGCATACCTTGAAAGACGATAATTATTTATTTTTCTGAGCGCTTCTTTTTTTGTATTTTTAGCTATTTTTATCATTTTGAGTACGTCCTCAAAATGATATTTTATTATTTGATCCGAATTTTCACAAGCAATTTTAGCCTTATTTATTGTATTTTCAAAATCCCTCCAATTTTTATAATAAAAAAGGACAGCTGACCGAGGGCAGTAACATCTAAAGCGCGGGTAAACGCAAATTTACCCGTTTTTTTTATTTAAATTTAAAAATATGGTTGTAAATTTTGCAACGGTTTTTTCTAGTTTATTCATGTATTTAATATGGTCTCCCTTGAATTCTTCACAATTTTTGAGTATTATTTTTTCTGAAAAAGTATCATACTCCCAAAGCAGTAAGTGTAGTAATTCGTGTATAATTGTACTTTCTTCATTTCTAAAAGGTTTATTGGTTATTAACAAAGTTGCTTTTTTATTTTTTAAATCTATTTTTATATCCCCGCTTTGTTTAAAATCTTTTCTTTTAAATTCAATTACTTCTAATTTAATTTTTCAACCGTCTAATTGAAAATTTTTTTTTCACTTTTCTAGCAAATTATTTAATTCATTTAATTGTAAGCCTTCTTTTTTCATATAAAATTTTATCTTATTTTAATTTTACATCGGCAAAACTTTTTTCTTATAAACCTCATTAATGATCTCGGCCGCCGCTAAATAAATTGCCGACAGGCCACAAATTATTCCTTCGTAGCCGGCCAGTCTGGTGATCGCGGCGTTTCCGGTGATGTCGCCCAAGGCCAGCAGGATAAAAAGCAAAGTCAGCGAACCAAAAACAAATTGCAAAACTTTATTTAATTTCAAAGTAGCAACAAACATAATGGCGGTAAAAAGCCCCCAAATCAAAAGATAAGCCGCCATGGCGCTCTTCTCGGTTGCGCTGGCCCAGCCCATCTCCGGCAATACCAAAATACCGACCAAACTAAGCCAAAACAAACCATAGGAAACAAAGGCGGTCATGCCAAAAGTATTTTGTTTTCTCCATTCCATAATACCGGCAATGATCTGAGCAATACCGCCGTAAAAAATTCCCATTGCCAGAATCATCCCGCCCATGGAAAAAAAATCAGCATTATGCATGTTAAGTAATACCGTGGTCATGCCAAAACCAAGCAACCCCAAGGGCGCCGGGTTGGCTGCGTTAATTGAATTTTTTGGAAGAGTCATAATAATTTTTTTAAAACTAAATAAAACTAAACACTATATTTGGTATACTATATAATAATTGAAAATGTAATAAGATTATGTTTCCGCACTTATCCATTTTTATATATTATCTATTCTATTTATTAATACATTTTTACGGACATTTAACTTGCAGATAAAAATATTATATAATAAAAAAACCGCTCATTTCTGGAATGATTCTTTATTATATTCTTCTTAAGAATACTTTTGTAATATGTAGTCCGCATACAAGGCGCCAACATTTCTGCCGGATATCTCGCTATACATTTCCAATGAAGGCGACAAGCTAAGATCAATAATAAAATGCTCGGATCCTTTTTCTATTAGATCCACCTCAAATAAAAAAGCTCCTAAATAAGTTGATAAACCAATCAATTCAGCTTTGGTTTTTTCATCAAGCCTAATGTGTTCTCTTTTCCCGTCATTGCTTCTTTCTTCCCCCGGCTTAGGCTGCTCTTTCATGGCGATTACTTCATCACCCACTACCAGTACTTTAATAATATCTCCACTAATATATTTTTGAATATAAAAAGGCTGCTCAAGGTGGGAAAAAATATCAACAAATTCCGAAGCATTAGAAGATTTATTTACAATTGCCACCCCCTTGCCGCCATGATTAGCAAATTTAAGCGCGCATTTCTTAAATCGCGTCGCAATTCCCTTTGCCCCCTCAGTAGATAATGAAATATATGACAGTGGCTGTTTAACCTTGGCCTCAAAAATTACTTTTGCCAATAAGCCCCGATCACTACAATTTAAAATTGCCTTTGGCGAAGGCAATACGGTGGCTTTTGTCTGCAACACTTCGGCTAACAAATAATTAAAAGAGAAATCGTTAGATCTTGCTATGATTAC
>JAGLNE010000088.1 GCA_023139655.1 Candidatus Parcubacteria bacterium | reverse complement strand
AGAAATACCTTGGTAAAATTTTTCTTTTTAAATTCTTCATACAAATATATTGCTTCTTTATTAGTGCTTTTTGCAATAAAACAAACATTCATATTGTTTGCGTTTTAATATAATATTAATTTTTATTATACCACTATTAAATAGTAAAATAATTATAAAATAAGGTCAACAGTCCTCCGGCTACAGGTTTTACATTAATTTCAACCTAGCCGAATTATCCTAGAATTATCCCATCGCCCCCGCAGGAAACAAAACAGTCCCGAGAACTGAACTGGGACTGTTTTGCTTTATTTTATTTTTCTGTCTTATACTTTATGAACCGGTGGTAAAACTATCTTCCGTGCTGGTGGCGGCATTTCCTGCTTCATCTTCTGACTCAACTATGAAAAAATATTCGGTTGAAGTAGCCAGGCCAGTAAGTTCAAGCGAGTGGCTGGTTACCAAAGAGCTGTCACTTACGTCAAAATCTGAACCCAAGGATACAGTCGCGTAAATTACTTTGCTGGTTGCGGCTTCGTCCGTGGTCCAACCAATAACAGCGCTTGAAGTGGCTACGCTTGAAGTGGCTACGTCAGTAATTATCGGCGCTGTCGTGTCCGGCACGGCCAAGGTAGTAAAGCTGGTCTGGCTTGATTCAACCGTAGTACTGGCATCAACCGTAGATTTAACCATTAAATAATAAGTGGTTTCCGGAGCCAAACCGCTTAAAGAAACAAAATGGCCAGTAACCATGGTTGGATCACTCTCTGTAGAGGTAGCAGTAGCGACGTCCAGCTCCTCTGTAGAATAAACTACTAGGCTGTCACTATCCAGGGTGGTGGTCCAGGTAACAGTAGCGCTTACATCAGTTACATCAACAACTGTAAGATCGCTAATCTCCAGCTCGACCGGATCATCATCTCCACCGTCTCCCACACAAGGACCCAGATAGCTACCCTTAGCTAAATGAGCCTTGGTAGCAGCTCCGCTAACCCAAATACTGTGAGCGTTTTCCGGGTCACCGGGCGGTACATGGCAAATTTCTACCTTATGATCTTTTAACCATCCCCATCTCTTATGTGCCTGGTTTTGATTCTCGTCAGTATTGTCAAAACATTGATCTAAATAATCAGCGCCTAACTCATCAGTCTCAAGGCCCCAGCGGGCTAAACGGGTTTGGACACGAGCAATAAAACCCTCCAAACGCTGACAACTCCGCTCCATCTTGCTCTCCTGATACTGTTTGATCAAACGAGTCTTAAAACCGCGGTTATAACTAATAGTCGGTATTTCGTCTTCTTCTTCTTCCGGGTCAAATTCTTCATCATTTTCAATCGGATCATCTACCATATAATTGGTAAAAAATGAATCCGGCACATCGTCAATCAGTAAATTCCAATTAGCGCCGTAAAGACCGCGGGCAACCGCTTCGCTTACTATCCAATGAAGCTTGCCGTTCTGCCCAACCGCGTATACTTTAGGGTCGGTCTGTATCTTAACAAGCAAGGCGCCCGGCTTATAGCGGACATTACCGCCTAGCTGGTAGTCGTAAAGGTCTTCATCGTCAACCTCTTCTACTCCGGAAAAATCTTCAAACCAGCTGAAATAGGTCTTATCATTAGGGAAAACATAGCGTTTGCCGTCTTCACCCACGTAATAGAGCGTAGACATTCCTTTCCCTTTTATTACCTTGCCGGTATTATCAGCCGCGGCTTCAGCCGGCGCGGTAAGCATAATGCCCCATCCCCACATAAGAAATGAGAACATTATGACTAGAATTAGAACTTTTCTCATAATTTCTTTATTAAATTAATATTTATTAAGTTACTTGACTACTATATTATAATACATCTTAAGAAATAAAGAAACCCAAAAAAATCCCTTCGGCAAGCTCAGGACAGGCAAGCAATAAAAAACCTCTAAACATCTTTAATGACTGTTTAGAGGCTTATGCGCTGAATTTATTGTAAATCAGCCTTTTCCTCTTCCACCCCCTCCGCCTCCTCCTGTGTCGGCTTTTTTTGATGCTATTGAACTATCAACTTTTTCTTCATTTTTTTCTTCTTCTGCTTCCCCTGACTCAGCTTTGGTTTCAGAAGTGTCTACTTCTTCTACATTTTCGTCTAACTCCAGATTTGCTTCCTCGGGCGAATGATACTCGCCTGTTTCTTCCGAGGGAGTTACTTCTGATTTATTTTCACGTAACAACTCTCTTATGTCCTTACATGATCCCGCCGACATGCTCTGAGTCATAAACAACTGAGTTGAAAAAGATATTGGGGCACTCAATAATTCTTCTATTCCACCCAATAATTTACTGCCCTGGACAACAAGCCCAATAACCAAAGGTGTCTTATTTTCTTCTGTAGCCTCACTGTCTTCGTCCAACAGCTCTGTTGTTCGATTTTTTACGTCTGCCAATAAAGAGCTGCTCGGGCGGTATTGCTCGTTTCTAGAATCATTACAAAGATTCTGGCCTTGTTCAAGTGGCCTTAATAATTCCATAATCCTTCCTTTTGATTCTGTTTTTAGTCCCTCCATCTTATCAACCAGAACTAAGGCGCACTCAGCAATCTCTTTGCTAAAAAATCTATAGGAGGCCTGAAGATCATCTTTAAACATTTTGCTAGCCTCTTTTAAATTTTTATCCTTCTTTCTATCCCTGTTCTGATAAACTATAAACAAGGCAAAAAAAAGACAACAAACAACCGTGAGAACAATACTAACATAATAAAAATTCATTTTAATCCTCCTTTTTGAAAAATGTGTTATTTAGAGTTGAAAAAAACATCTATAATTATTTAATAGACTTTAGCGCAAAACTAGAAAAAAATCAAGGTGTTAAATCAATAAATTAATTATATGGTATAATAAAAATATCTTATTACTAAATAATTAAAAGCTTATGGAATTTTTAAACAAGCTTAATCTAAGGCCAATGCAAATTTTAAAATTTATTGGTTTGGGTTTTTTAGGCATTATTTTTCTGGTTTTTACTTTTAAAATGATCGGCTCTTCAATTAGCCCGATTATGCAAAAAAATATTAGCGGACAAAATTTTCCAAGGAATATGGTAATGGACGAAATGGCCTATGGCGACAAAGGCGGAAGCATAATGGAATCCCTTAGCTTGTCTTCACGAAATATCGCCCCAACAATGCCGAGCCCAGCGGCAGGCACAACCGGATCTGATGCTGAAGATTTTGAAGTAACTAAGTACAACGCGACAATTAAAACCAGACAGTTGGAAAAAACCTGTTCAGCGATTTCGTCGCTCAAGGCTAAAGATTATGTAATTTTTGAAAACGCCAATGAATATGACAATGGCTGTAATTACACATTTAAAGTAAAAAAGGACAACAAAGACGAAATGCTGGCAGTGGTTGAAGGACTTGACCCTAAAGAGCTTACGGAAAACACCCGCACTATCAAACGCCTGCTTGATGATTTTACTTCAGAAACAGAGATCTTAATCAAGAAAAAAGAAACTATTGAAAACACTCTTAATAATGCGATCAATTCATACGATGAAATTAGCCGGGTAGCAACCAGGGCCCAAGACGCGGAAAGCCTGGCCAAGATCATTGATTCAAAGATCCGGATCATTGAACGGCTGTCAAGCGAAAGGATCAAGATCAATGAACAGCTTGACCGGCTAAGCCGCGCCAAGGCCGAACAAATAGACAAGCTGGAATATATTTTTTTCCAAATCAATATTTATGAAGATAAATTCATTGACGCGGAAAGGCTTAAAGATTCCTGGAAAAATGAAATTAAAAACTTTGTTTCTGACATCAACCGCATTCTGCAAGACAGCAGTGTTGGCATTATAAGAATAATTCTCTTAATTCTCCAATACGCTCTGTACTTGCTTGTACTTCTTGTCTCAGTCAAATACGCCTGGAAAATCGGAAAATATATTTGGAACAAATAAAAAAACAAGTATAAACAAAAAACGGGTCAATTCTGACCCGTTTTTTATATGCTATATGTTATGTGTTATGTGTTATGTGTTATGTGCTACTTGCTACGTGCTTTCTTCATACTCTCTTCTTTCTTATTAACCGCAACCGTGGTTTTGATAACCGTATCCGGGATTAAGCTGATTGAATCAATGCCACATTCTACCAAAAAAGTGGCAAAATCCGGAAAGTCACTGGGCGCTTGGCCGCAAATACCAACCTTGGTGCCGGTTTCCAGCCCCGTTTCTATTAAATATTTAATTAAAGTCTTAACTGCTTCGTTCTTTTCGTTACTCACGCCCGCTACTTCCAAAGTGCCGCCGGCATCGCGGTCTATGCCCAGAGTAAGCTGGGTTAAATCGTTTGAACCAATGGAAAAGCCGTCAAAGTGCTTGGCAAACTCATGCGCCAGAACAATGTTGGCCGGGATCTCAGCCATTACGTATATTTCCAAACCATTCTTTCCGCGTTTTAATCCATGTTCGGCCATAATGCCCATCACGCGCTTGCCCTCATCCACGGTGCGGCAGAAAGGAATCATAATTTTCAAATTTTTCAAACCCATTTCATCGCGCACTTTTTTAAGCCCTTCACATTCCAAATCAAAAGCCGGCCGGAATCTCTCTGAATAATAACGGCTGGCTCCGCGCCACCCGATCATTGGATTACTCTCCTTTGGCTCATATTCCTTACCGCCCAAAAGCATGGCATATTCATTGGTTTTAAAATCTGAAAGGCGGACAATTACATCCTTGGGATAAAAAGCCGCCGCGATCATACCCACTCCTTCAGAGAGCTTATCAATAAAAAATTGCTTCTTGTCTTTATACCCGATCGTGATCTCATCAATTCTCTTTTTAACTGCTTTATCTTTAATTCTTTTGTAATTAATAAGAGCTAAGGGGTGAACTTTGATATAATTATTAATAATAAACTCTAAGCGTGCCAGACCAACGCCGTCATTTGGGATCATAGAACTGGCGAAAGCCTGGTCCGGTTCACCTACATTCATCATTATTTTGGTTTTCGGTCGCTTAAGCCCCTTAACATTGGTTTTACTTACTTTAAATGGCAGCTCGCCTTCATAAATATTACCTTCCTCTCCTTCGGCGCAGGACACAGTTATTTTCTTGCCAGTCTTAACCAGTTGGCTAACCGTATTAGTGCCAACCACACAAGGGATGCCCATCTCACGGCTGATTATGGCCGCGTGGCAAGTGCGTCCACCTTTGTCGGTCGCGATCGCGCCAGCAATTTTCATTATCGGCTCCCAGTCCGGGTCGGTCATGTCAGTCACCAAGACCTCACCCGGCCTAAACTTGGCAATATCTTTAATATCCATTA
>JAGLNE010000087.1 GCA_023139655.1 Candidatus Parcubacteria bacterium | reverse complement strand
GTATTCTCACGATCTTACAGGAACTTCTACTCCTGTTTTTTCAGTGCAGAAAAGCTGGGACACTTTGCCTGTTCAATATAGTGCGTACAATTCCGGATTTTCTAATTGGCATTATATAGAAGACGGAGGAACTTATAGTACAGATGGTTTATATTCCTTTACAAATTATATAGAAAATGACGACACTTCAGGCGATGTTGGAGAACTGGGACTGGTTTATAGTTATTGGAGAAATGACGGAATAGCGGGTTGGGCGATCGGTGAAGAATTTGATATGTATAATACCGGAACGACTTCGGGAGATTGGTATGGAAAATATTTAAACATGAGCAACACTGGTGTGGTTAGCGGTGATGATCTATATGGACATTACCTTAATATAGATAACAACGGCACGGTTGATGATGTTTTTGGAATGAAACAAACAGTTCTGGGCGGATCGGCTACAAATGCTTATGGACTCTATACGAGTGTAACAGAGGCAACAAATAACTATGGGTTATATGTTAATGCCGGAGAATCTTATTTTGGAGGAAACGTTGGGATTGGAACTACAACCCCCCAAGCAGCTCTTAGTGTGGTAGGCGACATTTCGGCTAGCTCTACTAATGGTATAGATATTAACCCAGGTTGGGACACGAACTTGGATATAATCACTCTTGGAGTTACTGGCTCACCTAAATTGAAATGGTATGACGCTAGTAATTATTTTATGATAGATAACGCTGATTTTATGCTTGAAACCTCACAATCGTTAGGGGTTGGTGGTGTTAAAATGTTTACTTTTTGGAACGGCGACGGTATTGACTGGCTATATTTTAATGACGACTCCAATAATATTGATTTTATTATGGAGGGCAATAACGAGGCCCATTTATTTCATTTAGACGCCTCTACGGACAGAATAGGGATAGGCACATCTACCCCAGCTTATTTATTAGACGTTTATGGCAATGCAAGAATTGATGGAACTTTGAATGTCAGCGGAGCAATTACAGCAAATTTAACCGGCAATGCGGATACGGCTACGATTCTTGCAACCGCCAGGACAATAGCGGGAGTAAGCTTTGACGGTTCAGCAAATATCAATCTTTCTTCTACCGGGTTGTCTGATACAGCGGATTTACTTTATGAAGCAGAGCTTAACACTTTTTCGGAACTACAATCGCAAATAGCTGATGAAACTTTATTAAAAGCCGGAACGCTTACAGATACTAAATATTGTATTTGGGATGGCCCCAACAATGACGTAGTCTGTAACAGTACTCCTAGCGCTGGTGGCTACCCTGACTATCTTTCTCAAATAGGGGATGTAGGCACTACTTCTTTGGCTACCACAGACACCCTAACCTATCAAGGCACAAGCTGGCAATCAACCTCAACACTTCAAATAAACGTTGACGGAACTTTAGAAGTAAATAACTCCGCTAACGGTATAGACATAAACCCTGGGAGTGATATTGATGTAGATTTGTTTACAGTAGGCGTAACTGGAGCGCCTAACTTAAAATGGGACGAATCTTCAGATGTATTTGTTTTTAATGAGGGTATTAAAATAGAAGATTCAGTAGCAGCAAATTATTTGTTTTTTATACAGAATACGAATGCCATTGGTCAATCGGGCGTTCGGTTAGACAATGATAACAGTTCCTCTCAATTACAATTTGGTGTTAATGGTTCTGCCCACGCTTCTGCTCCTGGATTATCTTATTTTTGGAATACAAATAATTATGGTATGCGTTTTGGAACTAATAATCAGGAAAGGATGAAAATAACAAATGACGGTAAGGTGGGTATAGGCACATCAACACCTCAAGCACCTTTAGGAATAACAGCGGACGCCAATCATTTGATTACTAGATTCGAAGAGAATAGTGGCGGTGAATATTTTGACATTAAACTTAATGCTTCCGGATATTTACAATTTAAACCAGGCGCAGAAGCCAATCCCTTATTGGAAATACCAGATGATGATCCAGCAGGAGCTAGTATAAATTCCATAGGCTTATTGGGTGGTTTTTATCATATAGGAGATACAAACACTGTTTTTGATTTTGATGATGATAGATATGATTTTATAGCTGGCGGGATAGATATGTTAAGTATTAGGGAAAGTGCTGGACAAGATATTATAGTTTTCAATGAGGGCTCTGAGGATGTTGATATTCGTATGGAATCTAATGCAAATACCCACGCTTTTTTCTTGGAGGGTTCAAGCGGAGATATAGGTATAGGCACTATCCCAGACACTAAACTTCAAGTCTTAGATACTGGGACTCAATTAAAACTTAGCTATGACGCTACAGCCAGCTCTACCTTTGCCGTAGATACTAATGGAGATCTAACCATAACTGCAAGTGGGGGAGATGTAATTATGAACGATTTAGAACGCTGGACTTCTTTAAGACTTTCAACCACTACAGATTTAATGACCGGCACCGGCGCCTTTGTAGTCTCCGGGGCCACCAGCACGGGTAATTTTCACAAATTCCCGGCCTCTACCTGGATTGATATGGAATGCCACACCACGGCCGGAACGGCAGGGCTGCAAATAGGAACCTCAACGGCTTATATGGATTATAAATCGTTTTCCACTACAGCTTCTTCTATTACATTTACAACTAATAACAGTTTATTTGAAGGAAACCTTATGACTTATAAAGTTAGATTAAGCGCGGATAATGTCGTGCTGTTTTGTGATGCTAAATTTAACAGTGATTAATATATGTTTAATTGGATAAAAGAAAAAGCTAAAAAATTTAAGAATTGGATTATATTTTTTGTTCTCGGTACCGGGGTTGTTTTGGCTGCCGGTGAGATTATATCAAACGAAATTCCTGTTAATTTACAATTAAAATGCAATAAAGACAAAATAATAGAAAGTAGAGAAGTGGATTGGATAATTCAAAAAGAGGACGGCACTTTTGAAAACAGGGGCAAAATTAAAAACTATGATTATATCTCAAATATAAAAGTAGAAAATGCCGGTTATAAATTTAAAACAGGAGAGCAATATTCTAATGTTAGAAAGATAATTAAAACCGGAAACAAAACCACACTTGACCTTTTTGTAGGCGACCATTATTTTAAAGATGAAAATGGAGATGTTTTTGAGATAGAGCAAGGCGCGACAACGACAATAGAAGCTTTTAATGAATTGACAAAAGACACTATCATAGACGAAATAAGTAAATTGTTTATTAAAAAAGCATTGGCAGTTGATTACTATGCCGGAGCTGGCGATGGTATTGTAGTCAGTCCAGATAGTTCTAGTTGGGATACAATCCACGACGGAGCGACTGGAAATGGAGTTTATGCAACAAATGCTGAAGATAATTTATACATATATAAAGGAACGAATTATACTTTGCATAGATTTTTTTTCCCGATTGATACATCGGCTTTACCTGATACTGCGACAATAGATAGTGCTACATTCTACGCTTATAATAGAGAGAAAGCTGCAACGGACACACAAACATCTTATCATTATTTTCGTTTAGTAAAGACATTTCAAGCTAGCAATACAACATTGGGAGTAGATGATTTTAATGATTGTGGTTATGACAGCGGTAACGAAACTTCAGGCAGAGCGCAATATTTACCTGTGGCAGGAGCACCTGATAAAACTTACGCTTCTGTTACGGCAGGGGCATATAATAATTATATTCTAAATGCGACTGGGCGGGGTTGGATTTCTAAAACTGGATATACAAAATTAGGGGTAAGAAGTGGTTTAGATTGTGATGATGTGCCGGTTCAGCAAGATAAAAACTTATATCTTCGTCATTATAATTCAGAAGAAACCGGAACGGACAAAGACCCATATATATCAATTACTTATACAGAAGGGGGTGGCGGAGAGGTAGAAAAGAAAAAAGCTGATCAGCAAACAATGATAGATTATTAATAATTAAATATTTTTTATGACATTTAAAGAAATTATCAAAACATCAATTGGAATGCACGTCTATTCGTTTGCAAAAACTTATATAACCGTTGCGATTGGTATCTATTTAACATTAAACGGAATACAGGGAGATATTGATCCAACTATTTTGTCCGAGATTAATTTGACTGATACTGCGGTTATTATTGCGAGTTTAAAGGGCGGACTTTTAGCGGTTTTACGGAATGGATACAAATTGCTGACTGAATAAAAATGCCCCTAACTAAACTTGAAACATTCTTATTAATAACAATGGCAGTATTAGACTGCTTTAAAATTAAAAATGTCTGAAGACATCACTAACCTCAAAATAAATATGGCTAAACTAGAAACTAAATTGTCATCTACGGATGCCACAGTAAATCGCATTGAAAAAAAGATGGATGATTTTATTAAATGCGCAAATAAGAAGTTCGCAGGAAAATGGACAGAGAAATTTTTAGTTTGGGGTGGTGGTGTTGTTGGTACTTGTATTTTAGTGGCTTTAATGGCTTTGATTTTAAAATAGTACATTAAAACAAGGAGGTGCAAAATGAGAACATTACCATTGATCGGATTATTTTTAATTGGACTATGGGTTTATCTGGCTTATAGGAAAGTTAAGAAAACAACATTGCCGGATGACGACAGGGAGTCAACTGAAGTGATTGTGAAAAATACTAAGGAACGCTATTACCAAAAGGGAGGGAAACGAAATGCGTCCAAGCGATTGCTTGAATTGCTACAGACTAAGGTATTGTAAGTCCGATTTAAAACGTTACGACTGCGAACGTTTCGTTCACAATAAAGATTGGGATGAATACCTCCGCAATACACAAAACAATTCTGGACTGGTTATGGCTAAAAAAAACTTAGACAAATTTCCAGAACCAGGGGTGCGGAACTGATTATAGCTTCCGCACCTTAAATTCTTTTTAAAATTATGGGAATTAATAAAATAGCAAAAATTTGTAAAGAAAAAGGATATAAATTCTTAGTAGTTAGAAAACAGATGGACGGTTACTTTGTGGGAGTTGAGGATAAAAATTATCATTACAAAACAAAAAAGATTAAAGATTAATATTTAAAATTATGTTTAGAATTAGAAAACCAATTAAAGATATCTGGTATATTACTGTTTATCATAATCAATTAGCCAAATGGTATAAAGGTGGAAGACATAAGGGAATTGATTTAAGAACCCGGACAAAAAAACATCCAAACGGAATAGGGACGCCAATTTACGCGGTTGCCGATGGTATCTGGGAAAGAGTCAGATATGACTATAAAATGGGTAATACTGTTATTTTAAGGCATGGTGATCATCAGTCAGTCTATGGTCATTTAAGTAAAACAAACTACGTAGAGGGCTACACAGGGGTAAAGGCAGGCGATTGTATCGGTTATTCAGGGGATACCGGCGTTATTTGTTTCGGACCGCATTTACACTTTGAAATTCGTAAAAACGGCATATCCCTGGATCCGGAAAAATTTATAAAAGCAGGAGAAAATTTAGTAAATTGGGCCCGGGCCAGAGCAATTCTTAGAGTAGAAAATAAGGGTGATATTAAATTTCTAGTAAAAGGAGGGGTAGTTGATCTTAATCAATCAAATTGTTGGGAAATCATTTCTAAAAATACTTGGGGAATTAATGAGAATGATTTTAAAAATTTATTAAATTTATTATAAAAGAGTATGGCCCTAATATGGGAAGGACAATTTGGCGGATTAGCAGATAGTAAATGGAGCGGTATCCTTGGGAGTTTTGCCGAGTGTGTTGGTATTGACGGCCATTCTACGCCTGGTCTTTTAAAAGTACACCAGGCCTTAAAAAAAGAAAGTGGAGCTACGGTAGATTCTTTTGTAAAAATTAAAGTAGCGGTTTCTACCGGGGAGAGTTTTTGGTTCTCATCCACCTCCGGGAAAATTTGGCGTAGATCTTCCACTGGGACATGGCTTTTGGTCCATACTACTACCGCAGCCGCAGGGGGGCATGGATGCCTGGGAGCTCACGAATACAACGGATATCTTTATTGGGCTACAGAATCGCGTTTACATCGGATTTCAATGTCCACTGACCATGCTACGGTCGCAAACTGGACAGCAAACGCGGTAGAGGATTGGGCTACATTTGCGGTAACAGATGATACTTTTCATCCTATGGCTATTCAGGACCTTACACTTTTTATAGGGGACGGGAATAGAGTAGCTTCCATAATTTCTGATGATACATTTGATAATAACGCGCTTGATATAAAAACACCATTTAGAGTAAGCGCGATGATACCTTTTGAAATAGATCTTCTTATTGGTACCTACGTGGCCGATACGGTTAACAGGGCAGAAGCGATCAGGTGGGACTGTGTTTCTACATCATGGAATACATCTGACCCGATAGAAGAACCCGGAATTAACGCGTTTATTAGAGATGACAACTATGTATACGCGCAAGCCGGCCGGGCCGGGAATATTTATTTATATAATGGAGAGCAGTTAGTTCCTTTTAAAAAAATACCCGGGACTTATTCCAATACGGCTTATGGAAAAGTACATCCGGGATCCGTAGGGAATTTTAAAGGAGTTCCGATATTTGGGTTCTCAAACGGATCAGGAAACCCGGCTAAACAGGGAGTCTATAGTTTCGGGTCTTATTCAAGAGATTATAATAAAGTCCTGGATCTGTCTTTTCCTATTTCAGAGAGAAGCGCCGGAGCTTTAGTAACCTCCGGTATCGAGATTGGAGCAATAATGGTGGCTGACTTTGATATAGTGGTTGCCTGGAAAAATGGCGCTACATACGGAGTTGATGTAATAGATTATTCAAATAAATTAACCCTTGCCTATCTTGAGACCATAATGCTTGCTCAGAAACAAAGGGATATTTTGAAAACTTTAGCCGAAGTATCAGCATTCTATAATAGTCTACCGGCCAGTACCGGAATTACATTTTCTTATTCGATCAATGGAGCGGCTTATGTAGAAATGACACCTGTAACAAACGCGAAGTTAAACCAGATAATGTCGCAATTAAGCGTCCAGGACGTAGGGAGCCTGCAAATTAAGGTCGCTTTTACAGTTAATTCTAATGACGCTCCTAGTGTGGAGAGTCTTGGATTAAAAATGAAATAAAAATAATATGTCTGTAATTACCCCTCAGCCAACTTCTAAGGCTATAAAGAAAACAAACTACGCCGGGTTTCGCCAAAGCTTTCAAAATATAGGCGCAAAAATAACAAAGAGAGCAATTCAATCAGATAACTACGTACCCGGAACATCAGGGCTTAAAATAGATTTTAAGGCCGGCACTGGGGAATTTCGAGTTCTTACCTCAGGAGCGTTTATAAAAGTTTTTATTCAGGCAGGCATACCCACATCTTTAAATTTGAATGACCTTTGGATAGATATTGATGACGATAATAAACGATACTATGCCGCGTCAGTCGGCGCAAACGAAATAAAAGCCGGGGAATGGGTGGCAGTTTCAGAAGGCAAAGAATGGGACGATATTCTTGATGGAGCAAGTACAAAACCGGCAGATAACGCTGACGTAACTTCTGATAATCTGGGAGGTAAATATTTAGTATGTACTACGAGCGATAATATACAGACCAAGATCAATGCTGTTAATTCAGCGGGAGGGGGGACTGTACTCTTAGATAACGGAACGCATACCCCGGGAGGAAACATAACCTTATATTCAAATGTTTACTTGATCGGACGTAATAGTGAAAGCTGTATAATTGATTTTGAAAATGCTGCTTATGGAATCAGGGCTGTGGGCAGTAATAACTATAGTACCGGGACATTATCAGTAAGTAATGGCAGCGTTACAGTCACGGGGTCCGGGACAACCTGGACTGCAGCAATGATCGGGAGATCAATTCTATTAGCCGGTTTGTGGTATCCTATCACAGCTGTAGGAAGTACTACATCATTAACAATAGGATTAAATTTCGCGGATGAAGATCTAAGCGGGGAGAATTACGTTATTGCCACGACAATTGATGATATAAAAATAGAAACCTTAACAGTCAAGAGATCAACAACTTCGGCTATAAAATTTCAGTATGCAAATGAATTTTTTCTTTCAGATGATAATGTTCAAGCAAGCGCGTTAGGCATTGACGTAGATGATAGTTCAAATTTTCATATTAATGAAGGTAATCTAATATCTAACGCCTCTGGTATTAATATTACAAATGGACATTTTTTTATATTAAAAGGTACAGGTTCTATTATAACCACGGTCGGAGTAGGATTTAATTTAAATAATTGTAGCAACGCGGCCTTAAGTGGTATTTTTCCCATAGCTTCCGCCACTAATGGATTTTCTTTAACAGATTGTAAACAAATGGCTTTTTTTGGCTGTACAGCTAGAAAAAATGGAGCTAAGGGGTTTGAGCTCATATCAGGAAATGACAGTATTATGATGACCAGCTGCGGTGGAACCTCAAATGCTTCTGACGGGATTAAACTTACAGCCACTTCTGACAATTGCGTGATAACCGCCGGGCCTTTCAAAAGTAATGGAGGATATGGAATCAATATCGCGGCCGCTACTTGTGATAATAATAGCATTAGAAATAATATATATTTAAGCAATACTTCAGGAGACTATAATGACAGCGGAACCGGCACTAAAACAGACGCATAATTTAATAATATAAATTAAACAATAACATAAGTATATGGCAAAACAAGGAAATTTAACAATAATAAAAGATAAAAAAACTGGTGAGAGTCATATTGGCACCCCAGAAAAAGACGAGGGTGGATATTATAAAACAAAAAAAACAGTATCAAGCTATGGGGGAGGTGGCAGGGGAATGTTCACTCCAAATTATAGAACCGAAAAGATTTATTATGATCCTGCTGATATTAATACAGTTGATATGGGCGATTATGATTCATCATTTTATGGTATCAGGGGAACATCATCAAGAACCTACGACGCGTTTGGCCAGGCTTTTAGTGCTTTATCAAAAAGTGGTTATGATTTTTCTTCATCAAGCGCGGCAGCTGATTTACAAAAAAAGAGTGAAGAAATATCCAAACAAAAACTTGGCGGTTGGGGATATAATCTTATTGGAGCAGACGAGTATGCCGGTTGGCAAGAAGCATATAAACAAGGAGTTAAAAAATACGGCAGACCCACATCAGCCGATGCTCAAGCGGCTATGACTGAGGGTAAACGAATTGTAGGAGATTATATGACAAATCTAGGTCAGACAGCTATAGAAGATACAATGCCAACAATTTCCAGAGAACAAGGTCAAGCTGATATTCAAAAACATTTAAAAGAAGCACAAATAGACCCTAATAAGCCAGTGCCGGGGTTAGATGGCTATAACCCAAACGCAGCAGAGAAAGCCGCTAGTGCTGGACAACAAATAAAACAAAACCCTAACGCCCCTGAGGGTTGGGGCAATGACCCCGTAACAGGTAAAATGGTAAAGATTGCTGATTATAACGCAGCTCAAAGCAAAGACTCTGGTTGGTATGATGAAGTAACAGGAGAATCAACACCAGTCGGAGTCGGAACACCAAGACCTAAAACAGGCACCGGAGCGCCAGCGGAATCAACCGGTACTCCGGCCGGACAATGGATAAGGAACCCGGCCGAACTAAGCACCTTAACTAAAGATGATATTGCCAAACTTTCAAACGGTAAAGTATTCCGTAGGGATCTGGCTTTGGAAAAACAAAAAATAGACGAGTATCGTTCCTTATACGGAGCGCCTGAAGCTGACTGGCAGAAATTCCACGATTTTGCTTACGCGGGAATTAAACCAACTACCGCGGGGGCCCCTGAAGCCGCTGTTTCTAGTGATATTCAAAAAGGTCTTCAAGCCGCCCAGGATAGAATTGCTAAAGGAAAAGGAACCCCTGAAGATAAAAAAAACGTTGAATACGCAAAGAGTAAGGGCCTTATACCCGGGGGAGAAGAAACTCTTGATCCTAAACAAGAAATAGCAAACATAGATGAAGAAGCTAATAAATTAATGGAAGAGGAATTTGAAAAAATAGAGGATTCCGGTGTTGACGTATCCAAATCCTCTGAACTCACTAAAAAGCTTTTAGAAATGTTTGAAGGAGAGGGAGACACTAAAAAACCCAAGGCCCCAAGCTTAGAAGAGCAATTTGAGGCTAAAAGGGTAGAATTAGGCATAGATGTCCTAGAAACCGAATTAGCAGGCGTAGAGAGCGATATAGAATTAATAAACACTACTCTGCTGGTAGAAGCGGAAAAAGCCGGGGAAAAGCTTGTTTCTATGGCTCAAATAGGCCGTAGACGCGGAAAACTGCAAATGGAGGCCGAACAGCGCATAGCCCTCCTTAATATTGAAAAGAATGCTATTTCACGCCAATTAAACAATAAGCTGAATACTCTTAACACAGTAATGAGTCTTACCCAGCAGGACTTCGCAAATGCTTCAACTTTGTACAATAATGAATTTAATAAAAACTTACAGATGATAAATCTTATTTCTGGAATTGAAAGCCAGGAAAAAGCAGACGCCCAGGCAAACTTAAATACAATAATTAATCTGGCCCAGAACGCAAATAAAGGTTTTGATGATCTAAGCCCGAGTATACAAAGACACATTAATAACTTAGAAATTCAACAAGGCCTTCCACCGGGAGTAACTTCTTCTTTCTTAACCGCTAAACCAAACACTAAGATTTTATCAACCACATCCGGGACAGACGCCGCGGGAAATAGCATTGTAACCTTTATTTATGAAGATCCGGAAACCGGACGGCCCGGGACTATTGAGATCGTTGAGACTGGGGGAGTTAAGAAGGCTACTGGGACGGGTGGGGGAGGAGGCGGAGACACTGATACAGAGGGTGGTGATTGGGACAGAATGGAACAATTTATAAAAGACAACCCTAACGCTTCAAATGAAGAATTAAAAACTGAGTTGCTTAAAAATGTTAATTCGGGTGAGATAGATCTAAGTGTAACGGAAATAAACGCGCGGCTTGCCCAAAGAAAAGTGGAACAAAAAAAGGAAAAAGAAGAGGAAGAAGAACAGGAGGAAAAAAATCCGATATCAGAAGCAATGATTGATAATATAGCGGGTCAATTTGTAAAAGCGGTAAAAGGATTTTTAACACACAAAAATAAAGAATTTGAGAAAGCTTTATTATTAATAGAAAATAATAAAGTAAAAAAGAAATGGTCTCAAGCACAAGTAGACGCAATTACACAAAAAGTTAAAGAAAAACTTAAAATAAAATAATGGCGTTGAATCTTTCTGCATTTCAAAAATCAACACAACAACCAACACGGACAGGTTTAAACTTGTCCGCTTTTGGCGTTGAACCAGAAAGAGAAAGCGGCTGGGACCAAATTAAAGCAGACAAACTATATGATGATTATATAAAGGGAGAGTATAAACCGGATGAAGCAACTCAAAGGGTCACAGAACTGACAGGAATCAAACCTCAACAAATAAGGACAGTAACCCTGCCCGATCATCTCGGTGGGGGAGAATACAAAGTCATAGAGGCCGGGGAGCTTATAGTAACCCCTAGAAGCTATGCTGACCTGGACACAAAAAAACAAGCAGAAAGAGATCACATCATATCAGTTGCCTTGGGCGGAACTTCTAATAAAGCAAATTTACAATATTTACATTCCCCTCATGGGACAAAATTTGGCGATCCAGGCAGACAAGAAGGCAAAGAGTCTGTTGAACAAAAAGCTATTGATGATTATTTAGATGGGAAAATTGATTTACCTGAAGCCAGACTTAGAATAGCCATAAAACAGCAAGAGATACAAGGGTTGATTCCAAAACAAGAAACTAAAAGTTATTTGTGGGAGGGATTAAAAGAGGCTCTTGTTGATGTTAAGGAATTTTTTAGACCAAGGGAGGAAGATCTTTCTAAATCCGAATTAAAAAAATTAAACGAAACCGGAGTAGCAATTTCAAAATATGGTGAGATAGTAACCAAAACAAAAGACGGAGAACTCATAGGCTTAGACGTAATTGGCGCCGGCATGAGCCAGGACATAACCAAAGGTGCAATGAGGTGGTTTAGAAAAATAATAAAAGACGGGGACCCGGCCGCTAAAAATCTGGCAAAGAAAATGATGGGGAGAGTTGCCGAAGAAACCGATCCGAAAAAATTGGGAGAAATAGGAGATACCTTAAAACAAATCGCGAAAGGCAAAATAACCAAACTACCGGAAAAAATTCCCACAGCAGCCAAAGCCATCCCCAAAGAACTAGAACCCCTAGCCAAAGAAGCCAGGAAGTATAAGAGTGCGGATGAATTTGTGGATAAAACAATAATGACTACAGATAACAACAAATATTTAAAAAATGTAGTTTCAGATACGATAGAAAGTAAAAGAGTTGTTGGTAAAAATTTTATAAAAGAAACTATTAATACAAAAAGTTTAATACCAAGCCAAGCAATCGGAACAGAAGCACAATCAATGTCAGTAAAAAAACTTATGGATAGTATAAAAAGGAAGGGTCAAACACAACCAGTTATTATAGATATAAATAATAAAATTATTGATGGCAATACAAGATATGAAGCAATAATAAATATTGGTAATAAAAATATTAATGTATTGAAACAAACATCAAAAACCAAATCCCAACTAACCGACTTCTACAACCAAGCCACCAAACAAACTAAAAAAATAATAAAACCGATCTATACCATTGATAAAAAACTTACTACCATGGAAGAAAATCTTAAAAAGAAAATTGGACCGGATCTAGCTAAAAGAGATGAAAAATTAATAGCTAAAGAATTAAAAGCATTCGAATCAAAAGAATTTAAAGGGGAGTTGGAAAGTCAGTATAACACTTTTAAGGGTGCTATATCGCGCATATATGGTACCCAGAAGCGTTTTATAGAAGAGGGAGTAGAAGACATCACCCAGCTTAAAATACACGCTAAAAAGAAAGGATTTGTTGGCCAGAGAATTGATAATATGTTGTATTCCGGGGAAAAAACCGGGGATGATGTTTTAAATATGTTTAGAAACAGATTGGCGGACGAAAAAGCCATGATCGGACTAAAAACAAAACTGCACAAGGCAAGAAAAACTTTAGATAAAGAATTGAGGGCCACGGGAAAATTAAAAAAAGTACAATATAAAAAAGAAGAGCAATTTGCCAAGGGAGAATATTCCGGCTTCAAGAAAGGCGCAAAAGAGGGAAAGGAAGAATTACTTAAAAAAATATCCGATCGAGCGAAAAAGTATGTTGCTATTAGGGATAAATATAATTTGACTGACACTGAATTAAAGAAAATAAATTTTAGAAATCCGCGTTACATGAGTGATGCGGAATTTGACGATTTTATGATTTTAGCTAAAGAAAAGGGGGAGCTGAAAGTGATACGTAGTAAAGCGATAGAGGATATAAAAAATAAATATAATATAAAAATATCAGGAAATATCAGAAAAATAGATCTTACTGACCTGGCTGAGGATGAATTTAAAAGGCTAAAAAACGGTATTGAAATTAAAGCTAAAGAGGCAGTAGAAATTAAAACCAAAAAAATAGAAACACAAAAAATTTATAACGAGGTAATAAATAAGACGGATGAATTGGGTATCAATCCCGGAAGCCAAAACTGGAAAATGTTAAGGAAAAAGTTTGGCGTGAAAGAGATAAAAAATACAACATCAAAACAATGGAAGGCAATGGATAGCGAATTGAATAAAATCAAGAAAGATTTTGCAAATACAAAAGAAAGAGATATAACAGCTATCACATATATTACTGAGGATGAATTTAAAATTTTGAAAGAATATTATCCCAACTTAAGTGATAGGGAATTAATAACAACTAAATATCAGGCACGGCGGAAAATAGGATTTGTAATACCAACCACGGAAAAAGGCGGAATACACGCGCCGTTTTTAGATTTTTTGGATTGGAAAGACAAATCAGTCGCTGGCATGGGCAGAGAAACAATAGGGAGAAATTTAGAAGCCGTAGCCGGCAAGGATAAAAGCAAAATTAAGAAATTTCTTATTGATCATAAACGACAGAAAGAAACCGGCCGGTTACATTTTGTTAATGATTTAAAAAGTAAATATAAGCAAAAAGCTAAAGACTTGAAAATTAAAGCCTGGGGCAAGGAAGACGGATACGTGCAAATGTATGGCGAGGGCCGTTTAATGAGTGAGACGGTTAGACAAAAAACAATTGATATATTAAAGAAACACAAAGTATTTAGCAAAACATACGATGAGGGAATTATTGGAACTCAAATCAATAAACTAAAAAAGAAATTCGGAGGGCCTGGAATAAAAGAAAAAGCAAAGGAGTTGAAGGGAAAAATAAAGCCTAATAAATCTGATCTTTATACTTTAACTACAATGAGATTACAGGGAGCTGAAGTAGATAAAATAATAAAGAGATTACCAAATTGGGCAAAAGCAAGGATAGATAATGCAGTTAAGGAAGTCCAACAACTATCTAAAGAAATGAATAATCTCATTTTAGATTATGGTCCGGATATGGGAAATGTTGAAAAAGAATTATTAAAGACGTTAACTGGTAATTGGGAAAATGTGACAAAATTCTCTAAACATTTTAGAGGTGAATATGATGAGTTGATAGGGACTATTAACAAAGTAAGAAACAAAATCGGTTATAAACCGATACCAAAACGTAAAGATTATTTTAGGCATTTTAAGGAGAGATCTAAGATGTTTGATATTGAGGGATTTGACGCGCTTTTAAGCAAGGAGGACTTACCAACGGCTATCTCCGGAGAAACAGAATTTTTTCGGCCCGGGAAGCCATTTAATACAGCACAGTTGCGTAGAAGGGGAGATAGGACGACTTTTTCAGCCTTGGGAGGTATGGATGATTATCTTGATACAGTATCTAAAGAAATATTTCATACTGAAACTTTACAAAGAGTGCGAGCTTTGGAAAATTATATTAGAAAAGCCGACATTGAATTATCCGGTAAAGTCAAAGGGAAAGTAAAAATGAATGATTCTTTAGGCGCTCTTAAATTGCAAAATTTTGTTAGCAACCTAAAAGAATATGGCAATCAGGTAGCTTACAAAAAATTAATTGCAGGCCGTCTTTTGGAAAAAAATATAATGGGTAGAAAGGCATATACTTTTTTAAATTGGCTTGGAAAACGAACAAGCATGAATATGGTTATAGGTAGTATTAGTTCGGCTTTAACTAATTTTATCCCTTTTACTCAACATTTGGCCGCAACAAATAAAAAAGCAGTTATAGCAGGGCTAAAAGAGACATTAACTACACCACTTCTCAAGAGTACAGAGTTTTATAAAATTGACGGAATGGAAGCAAAGTTTTTATATCGCAGGTTTCTTGATCGGGAAAAATTAGCACCAACTAAAATAGATAAAGGAACTGATATGGTGGGGTGGCTCTTTTTTAATATTGATCGTTTCACTGCAAAGTCTGTGGTGGCAGGAAAATATTATGAAAATTTAACGAGTGGGATGAAAAAAATGGAAGCGCTCAAAGACGCGGAGGATTACGCTATTGGTGTGTTGGCTGATCGAGGGTATGGAGAAATACCTAATTGGTTCGCTGATCCGGGACTTAAAGAATTAGCGCGTTTTCAATTGGAAGTAAATAATATATATTCTTTTGCAACAAAAGATTTAAGCAAGATCGCGAAACAAAAAGAGCAAAAATATTGGTTGAAGTTGCTTGAGTTTTCGGTTTATTCTTATCTTTTTAATAACGTATATGAAGAAGTAACTGGCAGGAGAGTAACGGTGGATCCAATTGATTACGCATTAACTATAATGGGAGTAGGGGACGAATATGATAGTACTGAATTTAGGGATAGGCTTAAGTTGGCAGGTAAAAATTTTGCATCTGATTTACCGTTTGGTAATATAATTTTTGAAGGAGGTCGCTTTCCAGTGAAGGGTGCTATCCCAAGCCCGGGGAAAGTATTGGAGGGGCCTAAACAAGCTACAAAAGAATTATTAAAACCAGTAATATATTTGGGATCACCTATTGGGGGTGGGGGGCAAGCAAAAAAAACCATAGAGGGCATACCTGCATATTTTGAAGGGGGAGTAAAAAGCCAATCATGCAAGACAGAACTATTTAGCATAGAACAAAAGCCGAGTAATTTGTTAAAGACTGGTTTATTCGGAAAGTGGAGTACGTCAGAGGCAAGAGAATATTTTTTGAATCAGGATTTAAAAAAGAAAAAAAAATCCAACCTTGATTTGGATTTGGACTTAGATTTGGATTTAGACCTTGACCTTGATTTAGATCTTGATTTGGATTTTTAGTTTTTAATATGTGGTTTAATAATATATCCCCATATTGGGAGTACTATAAAGGCCCATATTATAAGGGGAATAAAAAGTAATCCAGCTATAATGCACTTAAATATGTTTTCAAAAATTAGGATAATAAAATCTTTATAATCCTCTATACCTAACTCATTTTTAAAGGAATACCAATTTTCTTTAATTAATTTTTTCATCAGATATTATCTTTGATCTTAATTTATTTATTTTTCTTTTTCTTAACCATTTATATATCGGGTCCATTATAAATGCAGATGAGGGAGTAGAATATTGGATATTCGGATCCTCAAGTATTTTAAGTTCTTTAGTCTCTTTTTCAGTTAGGCCGGGTATAATTTTCATAGTTAGCTAGTGTTTATTCGCTGGCTTTTTTATATATATTTGTTAATTTAAAACTAGCAGATAACAACCCACTTGACAAGTGTCTATTGTCATGATAGGTTATTATATTACAAATTCAAGCTTTTGCGCTTTTCAAAAAAATATAGTATAATGTTAATAAGTTATTTACCTACTTATATATCATTAAATGTTAGTGAAGGGAAAATACTGTTAAACATTTGCAACGGTTTAATTTTTTATTGTTTTTAAAATACTGGATCTTTCCGATAAAACAAAACGCCTTCGCTTGTACAAGGCGAAGGCGAGTTGTCTCAGGGCCGTGGCCATTATAGCCACGGCTCTTTCGTTTGTAATAATTTCATTGAAGTAGCTATTACAAAAAACTACTCAGTCAATACTATTTAGCACCAACTGGGACACACATAGGAAACGGACGTTTCCTAGCGCGCTCAATCTTGCCGGTCTTAGGATTTCTCCTGGTCCACCGAAATATTCGGCGGTAACCGGGCTTACACTGCAAATATGCCATAAGCGATATCTTTAGTAAGTTATCACAGCATCAATTGATTTATGGGCCCTGCAGCGTCAGCACGAGGATAAAACAAAAACCCTGTACCAAAATATCGGGCGTAGGCGAGCAAACCCTTTTAGTTTGTTTTGCCTTTCGGCGTTGATCCTTTTTAGACCTACGCCAGATATTTTAACACAGGATTTTGTGTCGGGTTTTTCTCTTTGAGGGGGATCAGCCCTGTTTGTTAAGGTAATACCATTATACCATAATGGCATATTTTGTAAAGAGGGAACCTTGCAATAGGGGATTGACAACAAATACCACAGTTGCTAATATACAAATCTTATGAAAATTTTATACTTTCTTTATAATTCCTTAACCTATTTTGTGGTATAATTCGCTAATTTTAGTCCACAATTTATCAACTGTTACTTAATTATATTTTTAGATATAATGAACCTTAACAACCAAATACGCGAGAATAATCTTTAAAATAATTACAATTACCCCCCTGCGATTGTATTAATTCTATGGAACCTTATTTGCTAATTCCTAAAAGTTCTAATCCCAGCGGCGGCCGGCCGCGCAAGCCGTTAAGTCTTATGGGTGTAACAAGCGAAATGGGAATATCCCAGACTGGTTACTTTGTTGGCTATGACCAAGAGGGTAGGGCAGTGGCTATTAGTAGAGGGGTATTTCTAAAAATAAAAAACTCTGGCGTAAAAAAATATACGATCAGAGAAATTATTGAAGAAGAAAAACAGCCAATAAATTTGGCTGCTCTGGCGAGTAAATTTTTGATTCCAAAGAAACTGAAAGAAGAAATTATAAACGAAACTGATTAATAGCAACTTGCCAAGACCTAAAATCTATGCTATAGTACCTATAGTAGGGTACATTGATAACTAAAAAATTGGATACGGATTTTTCTTTTTTATATCGGTAGTTCGCATAATGTAGATTAATCGAAGTATAGCTTATATCAAAATGACTGCAATGAAGACGCGGCCGGTATCATCTTAACTCCTAAAATTGTTACCTCTGGGTCGAATAAAAATAATATTTTTATAACCAATAAAAAAATCCCAACAATTAATGCGCAGAACATTATTATTGCAACGCCAAATACAATTTTAAATGCCATCTCCATTGACTACAAATTACAAATCTTTTACAAATCTACAAATATTTATAATCAGATTCGTTTATTAATACTAATATGTCAATTATACCAAATATATCAATAATTAACTATGTAAAAATTTAATTATTTACCTAATATTAGTTATATTTATACAAATTTAGCTAATATTAGCTCCCCTCTCCTTACGAAGGAGAGGGCTAGGGTGAGGTTGGCTTAACGGTAATACACTGAATCACCATAACGCACATCAATGTAGGTCTTATTAGTAAAGTCATCCTTTAACTTCTCATTCTTAATTACTAAAAGTTTATTTATCTGCTTATCAATGTCATTATTAATATTTATATAAATTTGCGGACCGGCCAGAATAGCCACCTTAACCGTATTTATTTCTTTATCTATTATAAATCTTTCTACTTTTAGCTCCTCAGAATAATTCTTAAATATATTAAACAGGCTAAAAACGGTTTCTAAATACTCTGTTTCGATTTGGGTTTGGTCATTGTAAATTTTATTGTCTGATAAATTCAATATAATCGGATAGTCGCGTTCGCTCACTTCCAAAAGATTTGCCTCAGTGATTATGTCACCGTGTCTGTCGGCATAATAATAATTGTTATTTTCTTCCAGAATAAAGGCGTATTCCTTTTCATGGTAATTTATAATCAAGCTGTTGGGCAATTTTTTTTGTATTGTTAAACGGTTAAGGGCGTATTTGCGGTTAAGAGTCTCTGTTAATCTAGCAGCACTAAAGAGAAAAATGTTGCGCTGAGGTATAATTGCCAGGATATTATCCCCTATTTGCTTCCACGCATGTTCCTCGATTGTTTGATCGCCAATCTGCCCGGTACCGCTAACAACGACTTTTTGAATATCAAAATAATGTGAGTAAATCAAAAATATGACCGTAACTATCAAAAGGAGCAGGGTTGAAAAGCTTATCATTTTTATGCGCCATGAAATATTTGCCCTGGGCAAAGACAAAACTCTTTTAGTGGATTTCTGAAAAAAAGGATTTTGATAATTTTTTGTGGAATATCGAAACTTACCTTTGGTTTTAAAAGAGTTTTTAAATTTTTGTCTATTATTTGACAACATTATATAATGACATAATCTTTTATTATCCGGCCAA